>CAYTVR010000154.1:0-16736 GCA_964441245.1 uncultured Saprospiraceae bacterium
ATTACTCTTTTGTAATCAAGATACAAAATCATACATTAATAGAACACTACTAATAGTTTACTTTTAGAAGGGATATAAAACGAGAAGGGCAAATGTAGTGAGTAGAAGTAAGCTTTGCCATAAAATATTTTATATTTTCATATAATTTCAATTTTACATTCAAACTCAACCAAATCCTTATTCCTTATGTCCGTCAATTTCAATCTAGATCGCTTTGAAATGCTCACCTTGAGTGAAGCCGCTATTAATCATCCCAATCCCCAAGTCAGACAGCGTGCTGCTTCTTTATACTGGCTTTATTATGGTTTTTCTGAAAGCATGCTGAGTCAACATAATAGACATACTGCACATTCAATAGAAAACTGGATTGTTGATTATGAAGAGTTTGGCATCGCAGGATTAATCAATAGTCATGTAACTGTTCCTACAAGAGTTGCAGTACCTGCTTAGTTTACTACTCATCCACTACTAATGAAAACCTCTCTAGGAGGTTAGGACAATGTGTAATAAATTCATTTTCATTTATGAATGCTTCTTTTTCGTGATTACTTCCTCAATTTTTCCTCAAATCCCGATAGCTATCGGGAAGGCTATTCTCAAAAAAACTGACTCGTACTCACAAAAAGTAATCTATTCAAAATGCAAAGCAACTTAGTATACACTGCACTAGAGCTTTTTGTTTTTAGTAACTCCGTTTCATCGTTGGGCATCGTAACTCCCCTCTTTTTACGTTTCACTTTCTTCCTATCATTACTTAACTTCCAGTATAGAACATTTAACTAATGGACTTTTTTGACATCAAAGTCAAAAGGATAAATGGCATTACTTCTTTCATCAAGCCAGTAGTTACCTATTCATAGACGAGCCACATTCTTTAACCATCTTCATAACCTCCTCTTATGCAAAAGCAAATTCAAGTCCGCATAGTACAAAACAACCTCAACAAGGTTATCATTGAAATCCTTTCTTCCAATAAAATCGTAAGCGTACCCAAAAGAGTATTCGAAAAAAGATTGGACATTGGGTTTTATGACGTTACTAATCCTTCTAGTATTCCAACTGTTATTTAATAAAAGCCAATTACTGAGTTTTGTTTTTTTTCGCCTTTCGGCAAATGAAAAGAACTTCAAAAATTGAGCAGACTCATGTTTCAATACTTCTTTTGATAACCTTCACTCCAGTAAGTGGTACGACCTGCAATGGTAGCGCTTTGCATGATCCCTTTTTTCTTAGGGCCTTTGATTCCTTCTTTCCTATAATGCCACAACCAATCATCTGGATACTGTCCATAAGTCGCATTACGGTCTACACCAAATTGTAAAATAGCGATCATCGCATGATAAATCTTTTTACGAAGTGCTGCACTTAATTGATCTACTTTTGAGGCCGGATGAATTTTGGTTCGAAAACAAATTTCATCCGCATAAAGATTGCCCACTCCCGCCAATTGTTTCTGATTGAGCAGGAAGCCTTTTATAGATGCTTTTTTGCCTTTCAATTTTTCCAAGAAATCTTTTTCTTTTATCCTCAATGCATCCTCTCCTAAATTGACAGAGGCGATGTATTCCTGATAATCTTCTAAGTAAAGTATTCTGGCAAACTTGCGTGGACAATCAAATCCTAACTTGAATCCATTTCCAAAATCAAAATGAAAGCGCTCATGTTTAGGCTGATCTTCTTCTTCACTATAATATTTCAAATCACCCGTCATTCCAAAATGTAGTAAAACACTTTTCCCATTATCTAATATTCCAAACAGGTATTTTCCTTGTCGGTACGATTGAGTAAAGGTTCGTCCTTTTAAATATTTGGCGAAAGCCCTACCCGAAACATTCCGAATAATTTTATCATCTTGGACTTTTACTTTTACTATTTTTTGGTGGAGTGCCGTTTCGTCAAAATAGCGTTGAAAGGAATTAACTTCAGGTAGTTCTGGCATAGTCGCTTGTTTCTTTTTCAAACACAAATTTGGCGAAGTAGTTCATAGAAAAATGGCTATTTCGCATTCTGAAATAGCCATTTTTATTTTTTGTAATTATATTGTTAAGAACACCGCTTTCGATTAACTGCCGCCTCTGCTATTGCCCCAAAGATGCTATGCATAAATCGAAAGCTCCGTTTTAAAGCGATTCGTAATAAGCCAATAGTTTTTCTACATCTTCCGTTTTAGTGAGGTTGATTTTTTCTTTTTTGTAGAATCCTGCGATAGCTGACTTATCTCCTAATTGTTTTAGGACTTCTTTCTTTTTCATTTTGAATGCAACAACCTTATTGTCTTTGATCATCCAATAGTCATTACGTGAACCAAAGCGTTCTACTTCAATGGTTTTTCCAACATTCTGAATTTTATTTAATGACTTGGTAATTATAAAATTTTTAATCAAAACAATTTGCTCTCCTTTATAAATCACCTGTGGAAATTTAGTGGCATAATCCTTATGTAAGCCACGCTTAAACAAAAGCTCTTCTTTACTCTCAGGAGGTGTAATCAACAGCTCTTTATAATCAGTGGTTTCTAAAGTAATGTGTTTATCGTCCACCAATACTTCCCATTCTTTGGCAAAGCCATTGTAATTGATTTTGATGTTTTCCGTTTTATTTCCTTTTGTCCCAACCAATGTGGCCGTAGCCCAACCTTTGAAAAGATAGGGGGAACCTTTGACATTTTCATATCGCTTTTCATCAATCGTCGATACATTCTGGACAATTAGTTTTTGGCTGTTGCCAAATAAAGCGATGCACAATAGGCTTAAAGTAAATACTAATTTTTTCATGTTGCTTTATTTTTATGTTTTGGATTTTAGCGGGTATTCCAACAAATTTAATTATTAATCAAGTTAAGACTTATTTGACGGCTATTCCTTCCTTTTGAACACTCTAACAATATATTAACGCTAGCCTTATGATTTAGTATCATAAGATTAAACTTTCTTTTACTTCAAGCTTTAAGTAAGTGCTTAAATTTTGTTTATGGATCAGATGTTGTAAACACATTAAGATTTGTTTTATTATTTTTGCTTTGTTTTTTGTTTCTACTAGACTTTACTAATGAGTTTACTACAGGGCTATCGTTTATTTTCTTGTTTGCTAATAATTGGCTTGTCTCATCATTTGGCGAAAGCCCAAGAAAAAGATTTACGTCAAGCACCTGAGGCTAATGTAAAAACGATAACAGAATGGATCACGCTTTTGGATCATGAGGAAGAAGTCAAATCGACTCATAAACGAATGACTTACACCTATCATAAAAATGGGTCGCTCGACTCGCTCATCGGTAGTGAATTTCAACCTCACTTTAGTCAATGTAAATATCTACCTGATGGCAACTTGTCCAAAATATATAGTTCATCAGAACACGATTCTATCTTCATCCGCTATACCTATCACAAGGATCGGGAGATTCAAGATTTTCATTTGCTTGGAAAAAACCAAGTGAACAGAAAAGTATCTTACTTCAATTCCAAAAATCAACTCAAAGAGGTCAAAGAATTTGAAAAGGGCGGCTCCATTGGCGATGAGTTTCGACTGATCTATCGGAGTCTTTACAATTATAATGAAGCGGATAGTTTATTTGCAGAAATGCATTATCACTACATGCTTTATTCGAGTAAGACACCAAGTAGCCATTCCAAGGTTGTTCACCTTTATGACATTGAAAAAAATTATCGCACCCAGTCTTTAAGTTATGATAAAGATGACGAACTAACGGAAGAAATTAACTTGGAATATAATGAGCAAAATCAGCTCACTAAAAAAACATGGTCCTACCCTGGCAAGGATTATAAAAAGGAAAAAATACTACAATACAAAAATGGGAAGCTTTGGCAGGACAGCTTTTTCGATGGCTATCACAAAACGGTAAAGGTCTATAAAGACGGCCGTTACATTCGTAAGAAACAGTTTTCGCCTTCCGGCAAATTATCTTCTTATGTTGATTTTCAGTATAAGTTTTATGAGTGATTTTTCTGAGAAGTCTATGATAACATATAGGAATCAATAGAATAAGTACGTACTATTTAACCCGACTCAACTTATATCATAGATTAATATCGTATCTTCCTATACTAGCTTTGATAAAGTAACGCTAAGTTGTTTGTACATTAAAGTTGATTAAGGTTTCTTTTTTTGCCTTCGGAAGAAGTTATCCCCTTCGTCAACTTCATTAAGAAAAATTCCAAATGAAATTTTATTTAGCCTGTAGCTATTTACTTTTCACCTTTATATTATTTGGTCAACAAACTGAGATGGAACCTAGTTTCCATGTGCGTCATTTTACGGTGGAAAATGGTCTGTCAAATGATTGGATATCTGATATTCATCAAGATGAACGAGGCTATATTTGGATTGGAACTCAATATGGATTGAATTGTTTTGATGGTGAAAAATTTACAGCCTATACTTATCATCCAAATCAACTAACAGGACTGAATGCCAATTGGGTTAAAAAAATTGCGCAGGATAATCAAGGACGATTTTACTTGGGTACTTTGGGTGCAGGGTATAATTTATTTGATCATCAAAGTAATCAGTTCAAAGAAATTTTCCAAGACTCTATACTTACAAACAGTTCGGTCAATGATATTCTTTTCACCAAAGCTGGAGATATTTGGGCGGCTACGGTAGCAGGTGTTTTCATTATTGATCAAGACCAAAAAGAACTTAAAAAACGATTCCCAACTTATGCTTACTGTGCGGTTAGTGGGTATGACGAAGAAAGCGTTTTAATTGGTGATAAGGATGGCCTCAAGATTTACAATTTAGTAGGAGATTTAGAATCACACTTGCTTGAAGGAAGAACCGTTTCTGCCATTCAGGTGGTGAGTCAAGATCGTATTGTTTTAGTTTCTCAAAGGCAGTTAATTGAGTTAAGGCAAATACCCGATGGGGGTTGGGAAGAAAAAATTTTAAAGACTACAGTACGCGAAAGTGAACAAGGATTATTTGGCTCTTTTATCTATCTAGATCACTTTGAACAACTATGGGTGCAAAGCCAAAAAGGATTGTTCCGTTGCTCCAAAGATTTCAAAGAGCAAATCTACTTTTCTCCTAATCAATTACTGAAGGCTATTGATATGCCTGGTCTTTCTATCCATGTTATTTTTCAGGATAAGGAAAGGTCTTATTGGATTGGTACGAATCAAGGATTATTTCAGCTCATTCCTACTAAGCCGTTCTTACACCCAAAATTGAAAAGTGAGGGCTTATCCTTTCCAAACACTCGTGCTATAACTTCTTACCAACAACAATATTTATTTGGAACAACAAGTGGGCTTTTTCATTGGGATGGGGTTGATACTAGTTTATTAATTGATCTTCCCGTAATCAGCTTGTTCACTGCCAACTCTGGCTTGAGTTATGGTGTATTCAAAAAAAACCAGCAACAACAAGTTTTCGAAATTAACGCGCTTACAAAAGCAGTAAAGAGAATTGATTCCCCAGTAATAGATACCACGAGAACAACAAGTTGGTCAATAACTGAAGATGCCAATTCCAGAATTTGGATTGCGCAGTGGAATCATTTAGTCTGTTATGATCCTAAAAATCAATTATCCTTTCCTGTTTATTTTATGGATGAGAATGGAGGCCAACTTCGATTGAGAACTATTGATCTAGAGATAGATCAAAATGATCGTTTATGGATAGCGACCGTCTCAGAAGGGCTCATTCAAGTACCAAATGTAAGCCAGCTGCAAAAAACAACAGTGGAAAATCACCAGCAATATCTGCATGATTTTTCCGATCCAACTTCCTTAAGTTCAAGTTTGGTACAAACCGTTTTTATAGCAAAAGACCATACTGTTTGGATAGGCACTGATGGAGGGCTCAATCGTTTTTTGCCGCAGTCCAATTCATTTCAAAGATGGTTGCGAAATGAGCAAATGGTAGACGATAAAATTTTAGGGATAACAGAAGATGGAAATGGCAGATTATGGCTAAGTACTGTTGGTCATGGAATTTTATCTTTCAACCCAACCACCGAACAGTTTAATCAATATACACGACAGGACGGCCTAGTGGATAATGCTATGTTATTAAGTTCCGTCTATCAAGACGAAATCGGACAAATATGGATGGGGTCTAGCAAAGGATTACATAGCTTTTTCCCTAATAAAATTTACAATGATTCAACAAGCTCGATCCAACTAAGTCTTCAAAAATTGATTAGGTATCAATCGGATACGACCTTGATGGAGTCCTTTCCCCAAAATGGCGACACCCAAGAAAATCCAATAAAAATATATCCTAAAGACAACACGATTAAATTCGATTTTGATTTACTTTCTTTTTTAAACACGGATCAACATCGTTTTCGTTTTTTATTAAAAGGCTTTCACGATGATTGGTTGCCCGAACAAAATAGTGGAGAATTATTGCTTAGTCATCTGCCCCAAGGTCAGTATATTTTGGAAGCAAAAGGGTATAGTTTAAATCAAGATTTACAAGCCAACTACCCTCCAATTTATATTCAGGTAATTCCGCCATGGTATAATTCTAAATTGGCTTGGTTTATTTATGGATGTAGTTTTTTATTGTTAGTCTTCGCCTTTTATCAATTGCAACTAAAACGAAAATTAAGCAAAGCGGAAGAACTACGAAGTAAAGAAATGGTAGCAAATAAAATGCGCTGGTTTCATCAAATTGCGCATGAATTTAAAACACCTTTGACCATCATTTTTGGAGCTATTGATCAATTTAGATCGGTTAACAATAAGCAAAAAACAAATGATAAAGCTATTGAACAAGTTGAGACACAAGCCTACTACTTGAATCGGCAAATTGATGGAATTTTAGATTTGGCGAAAGCCCAATCCAAGCAACCCAAATTAGCCTTGCAATTGGGTGACTTCATTTCCTATCAGCGTTATTTACTCTTTTCTTTTTCCACACTAGCTGAACCGCAAAATATCCAACTTCAATTTTCCTCCAATGTAGATAAGCTCTTTTTTTATTATGACGAGGAAGCATGGAGGAAAATTTCAACGAACTTAATTAGTAATGCCTTGAAGTTCACTCCTGATGGAGGAACGATCAAATTTGAAATTGAGCTATTACAAGAAAATCAACTTTACTTCAGAATAATTGATTCAGGCCCTGGAATCGCTCCTCAACTGAGAGACAAAATCTTTGAAGCTTTTAACCAAGGAGATAATACGCAAAGAAGTGGAACAGGCATTGGCTTGGCGCTAGTCAAAACTTTAGTTGAGTTACAAGGAGGTCAGATTGAGGTGGAGCGCAATACTGACAATCAAAGTTCTTTTCTCATTACACAAGCCTTGAAGGAAAACGAAGTATCCATTCAGCATACGAAACAACCGAAAGAAGAACCAATTCAAAAAGCCAAGACCATATTGATCGCAGAAGATCATCCAGAAATTTGTAATTATCTTTCTTTTTGTCTGGCCAACCAATACCAGCTGGCTATCAAACATAATGGTAATGAAGCTTGGACTTATTGCCAAAATGAGTTGCCCGATTTAGTGATTAGCGATATTATGATGCCAGGCTATTCGGGTCTCGAATTAAGTAAACTAGTTCGAGCAAATTCAAATACCGATCATATACCGCTCATTTTATTAACGGCTAAAGCTGGTCAGCAAACTAGACTTGAAGGCTTAGAAGCAGGAGCAGATGAGTTTTTAACCAAGCCTTTTCATCGACAGGAATTGTTACTAAAAATTGAAAGGCTTTTACAAGTTCAACAACGGCTTCAAGAAAAATATAGCGCTGGTGATTTTTCAATACAAACGTCCACTGCTCGGTCAGATACTTTTATGCAACGAGTAGTTGAACAAATCGAAAAAGAATTGGGCAATGAAGATTTCAATGTACAACGCTTGGCCGATACGCTACATCTTAGCAGGGTTCATCTCTTTCGAAAAATCAAATCCCTTACTGGCCAAAACCCTACCTTCTTAATCCGCCAAGTTCGATTACAAATTGCCAAAGATCGCTTAAGCAAAACGGATCACTCCATTGCCGAAATTGCCTATCAAGTCGGCTTTAAAGACCCAGCCTATTTCTCAAAAGTTTTCTTGGAACAATACGGTTGTCGCCCTTCAGAAATGCGAAATTAAGCGCCATGTAACCTCAGTACATGAGAAAGCAACACCACTACAAGACACTGTATTACAGCTACTTATAACTTGCGAACTATATTTAATAACCAAAAATTATAGTTCAAATGAAATCAATTGCGAATCTGCTAATCTTAATACTGGCGCTCTTTATTGCCAGTCCAATCAAAGCAAAAAGTAGTTCAACTACTTCCTCCAAACCTCCAATAACAAGACATCATCTCAGCGAGTCCGACTATGTCAAATTATATAAAAGTCTTAAAGAAAAAGGCTATCGCTTAACACAAATTGACGGCTATGGTGTTCAGGGGCAAAAGCGATTTAACGCCATTTTTCGTCATAAAAATGGCCCCAACATGGCCACTTTTCATTCCATGACTAGCGCTGCTTTTAACACCAAAGCCAACGACTATAGTGCAAAGGGTTTTCAAATGACTCAGTTAAGTGCCTACTCCGTAAAAGGTAAAGATTACTACGCAGCCATTTGGATAAAGAAAGATGCTCCCAAACAAGCCATTCGTCATCGGATGAGTTCCCAGAAATATAATGAAGAATATAAAAAATGGAAACAAAAAGGATTCCGCCTAAAAAGAGTGAGTGGATATGAACTTAATGGTCAAGCTATGTTCGCTGCGGTTTGGAATAAAAAAACGGGTTCAGACTTAGCGACTCATCATAAGATGACTTCGGAAAGTTATAACCAAAAATTTATCGACTACGGAAATAAAGGCTACCGCATAGTTCACCTTGATGCATACAATGTAAAAGGTAAAGATTACTACGCCGCCATTTGGATAAAAAAAGGTGGCTCCTCTATCTCAGGCCGACACGAACTTTCATTGAGAAATTACCAAAATGAATTTGACAACCATTATTACAGTGGATATAGATTAATGGGCATTAGTGGTTATCAAATGGGAGGTAAGGCAAAGTTTGCTGCTTATTGGGAAGCAGGAAAAATCACTAAGCAAGATTTAAGTAAGATTGAAAATAAAGTAAAACGGTTCATGAAAAAATACCAAGTTCCAGGACTTTGTATTGCCATTGGTAAAGATGAAAAATTGGTTTTTGCGCAAGGATATGGAATGGCCGATAAGGAGAAAAAAATTGTTATGGGCGCTAACACCTATGGTAGAATAGCCAGCGTGAGCAAACCATTTACCGCCGCTGGGATTATGAAGTTGAAAGATAAGAGTAATTCTAAATTCTATTTAAACACCAGAGTATTTGGCCCTGGCAAGTTGCTGGGCTTAAAATATGGCGGTGGTAGTTATTCCAATTTTGAAAAAATGATCCAAGTCCAACACTTGCTAGAGCATACGGCTGGTGGCAATCAATGGGATAACAATTTATACAAAGACCATATAGGGAGTGATCAAGATGAATCCCCCAGAACCGGAGGCCCAATGCTACAATATGACTATAATAAAAGCCATAAAGAATTGATCAATTGGGTATTAGATAAGCGGAAACTAGAGTACCAACCAGGAAGATATTTTGCTTACTCAAATTTTGCCTACTCCTTGCTAGGAAGAATCATTGAAGAAAAATCTGGCCAGTCCTATGGAACTTGGATGAAACAAAACATCCTAAAACCATGTGGCATCAAAGGGATGTTTATTGCAGGCAACAAACGCAAAGATCAACGCAATAAAGAGATGGCCTATTATGGTCAAGGCGGTGATGATCCTTATAATAAATACAACACCAAACGAATGGATAGTCATGGAGGCTGGTGTGCTTCAGTCATTGACCTTTCCCGCTTTATTGTAAGAGTGGATGGCAAGCCAGGAAAGAAAGATATTCTTCCCAAAAGTGCAGTCATCAGCATGATGAAAAAAGGTTCTTATTCCACCAGTAGTTCTGTCCTCAATAAAGGTTCCTATGCAAAAGGCTGGCGAGTGTATTCGGATGGTGGCTTTGCTCATGGAGGTTCGCTACCTGGCACTTATAGTCGTTTGGCGATGCGCGGAAACGGAACTTTCTATGCTATCATTATCAATACTAAAGCAAGTGGGAAAGAAGGTTTTGCCGCTGACTTTAATGCACTAGGAGGAGATATTATCAAATTGGTTAACTGGCCAGAACATGACCTGTTCTAAAACTAAATCAAATTGTCATGAAAAAATCACAGCACATTTCAAAGTTTTCTTTTTTCGACTTTCGTCAAATTTTGTTCCGAATAAAATCAAAGAATTTAAAATTTAGCGAACCTGCCTCTCCGTTAGGGAGGAGCGAAAAAATGAAAAATCATCAAAAAGTATTGTGGATAATCATCTGCATGTTAGCTTTTTTTTCGAAGCTACCAGCGCAAACTCAGCTAAGTTTTTCACAGATCGTTGCAGCGTCTAACGAAACGGAAAATGAACAACTACAAGTATCATGGGTCATTGGAAATGTTGTATTAGCTCAACTAGCGGTAGCTCCTGATGAGGAAGTAAATACAAGTGTTGAAAGTACCTCTCTGGTTGAAGAGATCCATTTTGTATTGCAAGGAAATCCTACTCATGATTTGGTCATACTCTCCTCTTCCAAGTCGGGTTTATTCATTGGTCAATTGTGTAATGCACAAGGGTCTTTTGTAAAAACTTTCCGGTTTGATGGAAATAGTAAAACAGAGCTTAGCTTAGGAGACTTACCCGCACAGGTTTATTTTCTAAGTGTATTTGAGGCATCAGAAAAAAGGATGCTGAAATCTTTTAAAGTTGTCAAATTATAATTGAAGTTATCAACGACATTAAAAATTCTAAAAATGAAAAATATATTTTTTGTCTTATTATTTTCTTGTTTAAGCATAGGAAGTTTATACGCTCAAGCGCCTGAAAAAATTAAATTTCAAGCCATTGTCTCAGACACGGATGGTGATCCAATTAGCAACCCCATTGAAGTTCGGCTGTCCCTAACAGATGGACTGAATGGCCCTAACTCTTATGTAGATGAGCAAGTCGTCACCCCCAATGAACAGGGTGTGTTTTCGCTTCTCATTGGGGATGGGCCCGTGGTAAGCACCATGGCAAATGTTCCATGGACTAGTGGTTCAGTTTTTCTCAAAGTAGAAGTTAAAACAACGCTTGGAGGAGCGTGGGAGCTCTTAGGCGATCCACAACAAATGCTTAGTGTTCCGTATGCAATATATGGAGAAGACGCAGATGCCAATCCAAAAAATGAGTTGCAGCAACTAAGCCTTGAAAACGGGCTACTGAAATTGTCGAATGATGGAGGCCAAGTACCTTTGCCAAATGAGATACAGCAACTAAGCTTAGTAAACGGAGTGATTAAACTGTCTAAAGATGGAGGAGAAATACCTTTACCAATTGCCAAAAGTGATATCATTTCCTTTAATGCAAGAGGACTTAATTTTACAGATGGAAGTATAATAAGTGCTGAAGGTGGAGGACTGACTTGGACTAATAGTTTCTCAAGAAGTGCCAGCCTTTGCATACGCAAACCAAGTAATTATAATGGAGGCGAAGTCAGCTTTAAAATCTTTTATAGAACAACTTCGGCAACTAAGGGAACCATGCAATTCTTCATTCGTCCTCGTTCATTTAACAGTGGTGACGGACTCGCGGATGCCCCCAGTATTTTGGCTCCTTTACAGAGTGTTATTGGGCAACAATCTTTTGGAACTTTATATGAGCAAGAAATTAAAATCCCCAAGGATCGATTGACTAAAGATTGGTGGTTTATTTCCATTCAACGGAATTCTTCACATGATAGTCCCTATCCCGATGATGTAGTTGTATATGGCGTAGCATTGGAGTTTGATCAACGATAGTTAAGAGGAGGTCTTGGTTTACTCACATTTAACCAAAGCCTCGCAAGAAGAAAAATTGGAGGGACTGAATCCTTTACAGATGAGAAAGCTAAAAAATAAACTCATAGAGATAAGCTGGCTTTCATTGTCCCTCCAATTTCCTAATCTCGATACAAAGGAAGCAAATGATTCCTTTTACGAAAATCCAAGCAATAATACATGTGAACCCGAATGGTATATTTCTGATGGTAGACACCTCCATCCGCCAATTGCTGCCCCATCGAATACATCAAGCCAGAAGCCAGCGTTAATTGCGAATTCAAAATATATCCAACAGAAGTCGTCAAGCGAAGATCCTCCAAAGGACTATTCACCACCACTTTTCCACTTTGCATAATCAACTCTGCTTCAGGTGAAATGTAAAAAGCGCCTGTGGTTAATTTCGGTTTATTAATAGGTACTTTCGCACGAAATAAATACCGCCAGCGATTACGATAAAAATAATCACTATCCTCTTCAAAGCCCTTTGCCCATCGATGCTCGATACGCAATCGATGATAAAGTTTTACGCGGTCGATGGATTGGGAAAAAAGGTATTCGTGCCAGATCCGATACTCTGGAACTACATAATGATCATAAGGTTCTATGATCTCATCCTGATTAAAATTGATACGCATCACCCCACCTAAACTGAATCGAAAAGAAGGGGAATGTTTGTAGCTAATCGCATGTCGATTATAGATCTGACCAATCTTGCCTGCGAAGGAGGTGTTGTAATCCTCTTGAAAACGAAAATGCGTTTCAGCCACCCAGTACAACTTATCTGTCAGTCGAATACTACCGTAAGTATTAAACCAAGCTCTAGTAGCAGGATCTTTAAATTTTGACCCAATCGGGTCTTCCTGCCCCCAAGCCAGAAAACTACTCAATAGCAGCAGTACAACTAGCCCTACCTGATAGGGTTTGTTCAAATGGTTTGTCATTTTAGTTTGCCTTTTAATTTGAAGTTGATCAACAACTTATATTCTCTCATTATCACACAGGGGTAGCCCAGTGCGTAAGCTTTTTCATAAATCTTTTGGGGATAAAAATTTCACACTTTCTTAGTCATTACACTAAGAAAAATCCGATAGTGAATTAATTACAGGGCAGTAAAAAATCTTTATCAAAAGTGCCTTTAAATACTTTTGATAAAACCGTGAAATCGTATGTTGTTGAATTTAGTTGCTGTGAAAACAACAAGGTAGGTAAGACTACCTTTTAAATAATTCTCTCTGAAGTTGTGCCTTAAACAACTTCTATTTTAAATAAGTCGATAGTTAAGAAGGGCAAAGATAGCCTACTTTTACTAATTATATGTTAAAAAATGAAAGCTTTAGCTCATTGAGCCAATAGCAGTTATAACGTCACTTTACTAGATTGTTGTACAAAGATGGAGGGAAATAACATAAATACGAAACAATAAAAAAGCCCATGACTTACATCATGAGCTTTAATCTTGTAGCGAGAGGGAGACTTGAACTCCCGACCTCAGGATTATGAATCCTGCGCTCTAACCAGCTGAGCTACCTCGCCATTTAATTGAGTGTTTAGTAAATAAATAACTATACTTTCTTACTAAAGCGGTGCAAAGATAGAATATTTTTAGAAAATTAAAACTTTTTTGAAAAATATTTATTTGAAAAATATGGAGAATAGAACAATCAAGGTAATAAGTATCCGACCTGAATTAAATTTGGCGATAAATCAAGCTACAAAAGTTGAAAAATTTCAAAATACGACCTTACGTCCAATTCTAAAATTACAACATAATTTATTAGTCAAGCAGTTTCAATACTATATTGAGAAGCGAAAACAGAAATTTCGTAAAATGGATATTTCAGACCAATTAAAATATATCAGTCATGTTATAAAAACGGATAATCATTTTAAAAATCAATTGATTGGAATGATAGTCGGATTATTTACTTTAGAAGAATTAATTCTATTTAAAGAAAATGAGAATGAATTGAAACGAAGAATTTCAGAGATGACGATTCAACGAATACAATCTGTTGTAGAAGAATTATGATGCGCATACTAACCTTTTGTATTTTCTATACGTTCTTAGAAGTAGACTATCTTTTATCAAAGTAATTTTTGTAAAAGAACTCTAAAAAGAAATTAAAGATTGTGAAATAATGAAATATTTAGCGGTTTACAATATTGTTTTGTAAACCGCTTTTTTATTATAATTTCTCATTTTTTTCATAATCCATCTTACACACTGGACATTTTCCTTCTGAATCGCTTCCACTTCCTTCGCAGTGCATCGGACAAATATATGTCGATGTATATTCTTTTTCAGCTTCTTCTTGATGTTGATGTCCTTCGTGGTCATGACCTTGTTCATGTTGATGTTGATGATTATGGTCGTGCCCTTCATGGTCATGATTGTGTTCTCCACCTCCGCAAGCGGTTAGAAATATAGTCATTGCGAACATCGTCGCATAAAATCCAATTTTTAAAAAGTTGATTTTCATATTGATATTATATTAATAGTAAATTGATAATTCAAAATTACATTGTTAATTTAATAAAACGTTCATTATATTATCATTTGTATTTGTTTTAGCCTTTATTATAAGTTAGATTTTTTTTATTTAACACTAAAAAATATAAAGAATCAATATTAAACCTGCTCCAAAGCAACTTCCAAGGTTCCAACAAAATTCACCAATTGCCCTTTGTTACTTTCGTAAATAAAATCTCGTAGAGCCTTACTTTCCACATTTTCAAAATCACCAATAATCACCAACCGAAGTCGAAAATTAGAACACTTTTGCAAGATTTCACCAGCCATTTTAGTTTTCAAATCAAAAAAGTCCAAAACGATATTTTTTTGATAAATAATAAACGCATCATAACCATCAAAATACATCGTTCCAACTAAATCAGAACCATCGTCAAGATTAGTAATCAAAAGATTTTCTGATTGTATTTCTGCTATTTTTTTATTGTCAATTTGGTGTGTTGTGATTGTCATTTTCAGAAATTTATATTCAAAGACAAAACGGATTTACACAAACCAAAATTTGTATAAATCCGTTCCAAAAAAAATTAGTGTGATTAGTGAACATTCGTGTCTAAAAACCTAATAAAACGTCTTCCCATTTCTCGCCATTCTCCGCAACAAAGGCGAACAACGATAACGAGTTTCTCGATAATCATCGAACATTGCATCTAAACGACTAACGACATTTTTGATACCAAATTCATCAGCCCATTTGAGCAAACCTTTTGGATAATTCACGCCTTTTGTCATTGCGATATCTATATCATCTCGTGTTGCTACATTCAAAAATAAAGCGTCTGCTGCTTCATTAATTAACATCATTAATACTCGATTTAGAATATATTTCCCTAATTCTTCGTCTTTATTTGGTTCGGGTTTCGGAGCGTTTTCGCTATAATCATAAAAGCCTTTTCCAGTTTTTCTTCCCAAATATCCAGCTTCCGCTAATCGCTTTTGTGTAAATGACGGTTTGTATCTATCATCATAATAAAAAGCTTTAAAAACGGTTTCTGTCACCGTATAATTCACATCATGACCGATATAATCCATCAAGGTAAAAGGACCCATTTTGAAACCGCCAAATTCTGTCATTGCATAATCTATTGTTGCTACAGTTGCAATATTTTCCTCTAATATTCGCAATGCTTCGCCATAAAATGGACGAGCGACTCGATTGACAATAAATCCAGGTGTATCTTTCACTAAAACGGTCAATTTCCCCCAAGAATCAATAATTGCCTTCGCTTGATTTAAAACAACATCTGCCGTTTGAACCGCAGGAATTATTTCTACTAATTTCATCAAAGGAGCAGGATTGAAAAAATGTATTCCGACAACTCGTTCAGGAATTTCACAAGCTGCTGCAATCGATGCAATTGATAGTGAAGAGGTATTAGAAGCCAAAATACAGTATTTAGAAACGATACTTTCTATATTCTTAAACACCGTTTTTTTAATCTCTAAATTTTCAATTATCGCTTCAATCACCAAGTTTGCATCTGTAATTTCTGCTAAATCATTGATGTATTTTATATTATTCAAAATACTATTTTGCTTCGCTTCATTGATTCGACCTTTTTCAATCAAACGAGCTAATATTTTACGTAATTTTTTATCTGCTTTTTCTAATGCCGCTGTATTTGTATCAAATATTTTGACTTGACAATCTGCTGTCGCTGCCACTTGTGCGATGCCAGAACCCATTGAACCTGCACCGATTATTGCTATATTCACGATTTTAATATTTTATGAAATTAAAAAAGTCAAAATTAACTCACCAAGTCCAAGGTTTAATAGAAACCGTCATACCGACGAAAGTCGGTATCTCCCGAATGTTAAGTCTCAATATTCAAAAAGTTCAAATCTTTATTTTTGTACTTCTTCGGGTTTTGTTCCGTTGCATTGAGGAGATACCGACTTTCGTCGGTATGACGGACTTTATTTGGAGCTTTTGACCTTGTAATTTTGTCTTTCGTTCTAATTTATCTACCAGAAAAATTAGGTTTCCGCTTTTCCAAAAAAGCATTTACACCTTCTGAGTAATCTTCTGTTTCTGAGGCTTCAATTTGTAATTTTCCTTCTAAAGCTAACTGCGATTCTAAATCGTTTGTCATAGATTCATTAAACAAACGCTTTGTCAAAGCTAAACCCTTCGTTGGCATTTTAGCTAATCTTTCTGCAAGTTTCAATGAATCCTCAGCAAAAGTTTCCAATGGTAAAACCTTATAAATCATGCCCATTTTTTCGGCTTCTTCCGCTCCTACTCTATCGCCTAATATTGCTAAAGCCAATGCTTTCTGGAAACCAACTAAGCGTGGCAAAAAGAAAGTTCCGCCACTATCTGGCACTA
>CAYTVR010000155.1:0-16539 GCA_964441245.1 uncultured Saprospiraceae bacterium
AAGGTGATTATACCAATTATACAGAGCAAGATATTGCAGCCATGGCAAGAGCATTGACTGGATGGGCAGCATGGTGGAATCCAAATGAAAATCCTGCACATTATAGAGCTTGGGCTCACGATACAGGGACTAAGCAACTGTCTCATCGTTTTGACAATCAGGTTATACAAAACAATAATGAAGAGGAATATAAAGATGTAGTGGACATTATTTTTCAAAAAGATGAATGCGCTTTCTTCATTTGTAGGAGATTGTATCTTTGGTTTATTCACTATAATATTACTCCAGAAATAGAGGAACAGATCATTACTCCAATGGCAGAATTGCTATTGGCCAATGATTATGATGTCAAAAAACCCTTGATGGCCCTTTTAAAAAGTGAGCACTTTTTTGATATGGCGCAAAGGGGCTGTATGATCAAGAATCCAATAGATTTTTTCTTTTCAACGGTTTCTACCTTTCGTGTTCCCCCTCCCGTGGATTTCTTTGAAGAGAACAATTATTGGGTCGTCTGGTACTGGGAATTTCATCGACTTGGGATGTCTCTATTTCAAGCACCTAGTGTAGCTGGTTGGGTAGCCTATCACCAAGCCCCTAATTACTACAGAGATTGGATTAATTCCGCAAGTTTGGCATTGCGAAAACGATTGGTGTGGCATATAAAATGGGTGACACAATCGACTAATGATGAGGAGATTTCATATCCATGGATATCATTTATTGAAACTTTAGATAATCCGATGGATGTTAATGATATGATTGATGAAATTTGTCGGCTTATTTTTCCAAGACCTATGACGCAAGCTCAAAAAAATTATTTCAAGGAATTCCTGATTCCAGGGCTTCCAGATTTTGAATGGAATGTTGAATATTCTGACTTTTTACTCGATCAAAATAATGAAGATAAACGAACGGCCATTTACAATAAACTGAATGATATGTTTTTTGCAATGATTAATGTTCCAGAATATCAATTAAGTTAACAACA
Organism: uncultured Saprospiraceae bacterium; assembly: GCA_964441245.1. Classification (GTDB taxonomy): domain Bacteria; phylum Bacteroidota; class Bacteroidia; order Chitinophagales; family Saprospiraceae; genus JALZUU01. Next base: position 989 of record CAYTVR010000155.1, read on the forward strand.
CTAATTAAATATAAAATGAAAAGAAGATCTTTTCTTAAAAATACAACTGCTTTTACACTTCCAGCATTTTTTGGAGGACTAGGAATATCTGCAATGCCATCAAAATTGATGTCTTCCATGATCAATGGAGATAGCGATCGAGTATTGGTATTAATTGATATGAATGGTGGAAACGATGGATTAAATTCATTCGTTCCATTAGATAGTTATAGCAACTTATTTAATGCCAGACCAAATGTGATTATTCCTGAAGGCAATTTACTTGACTTCACAGATACCATCGGTTTGCACCCTTCAATGAGTGGAATGAGAAATTTATATAATAATGGTAACCTAACTTTAGTTCAAGGGGTTGGTTATCCTGATCAAAATCGTTCTCACTTCCGATCTGCTGATATTTGGAATACCGCTTCAAATGCAGAGGATTATAGATCAACGGGCTGGCTTGGCAGATATTTAGACGACACCTTTCCAGGGTATCCTGCTGATTATCCAAATGCAGATTGTCTAGATCCATTTGCCATTACTATGGGACAATCCATTTCGGGAACTTGTCAAGGGATGGATTCAAACTTTAGTATGGCCATCATTGATACGGAAAATATTGGTGGATTGACAACGGGGATCGAGGTAGAACAACAAGAGGATTGTTATGGGGATGAAATTGGTTTTGTCATAGAAACATTTAAAAAATCAAATGCCTACGGTGAACGACTTATTGAAGCCATAGGTATAGGTGATTCTAATGGTGATCTTTATCCAGATACTACATTAGCCCAGCAGATGAAAACGGTTGCTCAATTGATATCTGGTGGATTGGAAACCAAAATTTATGTTTTAAAATTAGGTGGGTTTGATACCCATGCAGATCAAGTCGTGGGAGAAAACACCACAAATGGAATACATGCGGAATTGTTGGATGAATTATCTAGTGCGATATTCGCCTTTCAAGAGGATCTTAAATTACAAGGTTTAGATCAGCGGGTGGTAGGAATGACTTTTTCAGAATTTGGTAGAAAAATAATTTCAAATGCAGGCATAGGAACAGATCATGGTACCGCTGGACCAATGATGGTCTTTGGTAGTTGTATTAATGCAGGAATTATCGGTGACAATCCAGTCATAGAACAATTTGTAGATGAGGAAGAAGGGGTTCCGATGCAGTATGACTTTAAATGGGTATATGGCTCTATATTAATGGATTGGTTCGAAGTACCTGAAGAAAAAGTCAAACTACTTTTAACGGATGATTTTCAATATGTTCCTGTTTTAAGCCAATGTTCTTCAACAAACACTAAGGAGATTACACCAATTGTGGAAGCTTTAGCGAGCCCAAACCCATTCGCTCAAAATTTCAACCTAAGCTTCAATATTTTGCAAAAAGATTCAGTTAAAATTGATCTCGTAGATGTTCTTGGTCAAACCGTCAAAGAAATAACCAATAAAAGTCTTGATGCAGGTCCACACGAAATACTTGTTGAAACTCATGGGATTTCGTCCGGGGTTTACTTTACTAGAATTCAAGTCGGGAATGGTGTAAAAACCTTACGAGTAGTAAAGCGCTAAAATTAGTTTAAGATCAGAAAAACAATAACTGATAACAGTTTGAGGATTCTTTTTCTTTTTGTCATCGTTAAAAGCCTCATTGTCCCTACAGACAATGAGGCTTTTTGCCTCGATTAAATAAGGAATTCGGAAAACTTTTAATCAGCTATCCTGTCGATCTATTGAAGGCTTTCTGCTGGACGGCTAGAGGCATGTTAGCGCCAAGACTCTTGGTTAGTGGTTGTGGTGAGTTAAGGGGATTTTGTACTCCATAACACTCGTAACAACTATTTGCTATTGGCCTCTTTTTTGTACTAATTTTGACAAAAAAAGAAGCTTATGAAAAAATTATGGATTTGTCTTGCTATACTGATCAGTAGCCAATTGACGCTACACAGCCAATCTGTCAAACCAACTATTAACCTTGGTCCTAGTTTTAAGGTAAAAAATGATAAACAATTTATCAAACATTTACATTCTGATGCAACAGGACACTATTTGCACTTTGAAAAGATATCGACCACCAAAATTGGTTTTTTAAAAACTACAATAACCCAGTATCTAGAAAAATATGATACTGATTTCAATCTAATATTTTCAAAGGAATTTGTAACTGAGGATAAAGATAAAACCATCGGGTTAAATTTGAAATCCTTTGGTGGAAAGATGTACTATCTATCAACCAAACGTAAAGGTTCGAAGGATAAAATCGCTTATACTTTAACACCTATCAATAATGATGGTGAGCTAGGAACTCCCAAGGAATTCTCTATTCCAAAGCAGGCAGGTAAATCTTATATACAGCAAACACATTGGGTGACAAGTCCCGATTCGTCGAAAATAATGCTTGCTAAGACCAGTGGAACTCAAAATAAAAAAAATAATTTCGTCGCATATTTTTGGGTATTCGATCAATCGCTAAATGTGGTTTGGAAAAAAGGAATCACTTTACCAATCACAGAAAGGAAATTAGAAACATCTGATTTTAATATTTCAAATGAAGGAGAAATATTTTTTCTAGGAAATATATTTGATAAAAATAGTAAGACAAAGATTGAGTTTTTTGGTAAACGAAGAGAAGAACCACATCAAGTGGAGATGTTTAAGCTAACAGAGACCTCTCCGGTCGAAAGAGTGGTCATCGCAGAAAAACAGGATCATATCAATACTGGCGGACTGACAGTCGATTCGGACAACCATCCCATATTTTTAGGACTTTATGGAACGTCTGAAAATGGTCCTAATCGAGGAGCATATTACCGAAAGTATTACAGCTCGAATAATGAATTGGGTGCCCCCGTAAAAAGAACATTTACTGATAAAGAACTCCTTTCTTTTGGAAAAGATATTACTGCTAAAGATAAAAAAAGCAAGAAACGTGGATTAGAAAAAGGTTACCACTTGAATGGAATAGTTCATCAAGCGAATGGTGAGATCTCGGTAATGATTGAAGAAAACTATTTTACTCAAACCACCACCACGACAACTACTAGCATGGGAAATCCAGTAAGTAACCGTGTCTCGAAAAGTTCATTCTCCAGAACCAATGGCTTGTATAGTAGCAATCATATTATTGTCTTAAATTTTTCTAATGAAGGAACGGTACAAAATATAAATCTAATTCCCAAAAAGCAAAATTATTATACCTCAACGGCTTTGTCTTACAAACCTTTCCTTTTGAAGGATCAGATCTATTATTTATACTATGATAACAAGGATAATCTTTCTAAAAAGATTACTAATCCTGATAAATATAAAAAAACAACGACCACTAAAAAGATGACACTTTTGCTAACATCAATTAGTGAAAAAGGAAAATTGAAAAAAACTAGAATTGGAATTGAATCGGTCAGAGATGGAATGGTCATGCCAGAATATATAAGCTTGATCGAGAAAGATACTCATCTTTTTATTACTGCGAAACCGGTGAAGAAAAATTCTATCGAATATCGATTGGGAACGATAACTTTTAAATAAGGATATTAGAGCATGTTTAAATTTTTGCTTCCTGATTATCAGTTCTCATAAATCTTAAACATGCTCTAATAAATAATTGAACCTGTAGAAGTTTTGGTCACATCATCAAAAAAATAAATAATAAAAGTCTTGATATAGGTCCACACGAGATACCTGTTGGAACCCATAGGATTTCGTTTGAAGTTTCCTTTGCTAGGATTTAAGTTGGGAATGGTGTAAAAACGATTTGCAAAGTGAAGCGCTAAAATTAGTTTAAAATGGCTGCAAAAAAAACTGTTGTAAGTTATTCTTTCATCGTTGCTTAGTTTTGCTTTAATCATTCTAGTTGTTCGTTTTCTTTAGCAGGTAGAAAAGCGTATTTCTTTTAATTACTTTTGTTTGTTTTATATGATTGTGATCAAAATGGATCTAGTTTTCACATAGGAAGGGATACTAAGAACGAGTAACCAATAGCCAATGGCTAAAGTCGTACTTAGCTTCGCTGGCTACTGGGTTTTCATAAAGCTTAACTTAAATGTAGTTCCTTCAAGAGATGTTTTGAGTACTTCGATGCTACCCATTTGCTTATCCATTACTTTTTTACAAATAGTCATGCCCAATCCAGTCCCATTATAATCTAATTTTGAGTGATACCTTTTAAATGGCTCGAATAGAATGTCAATATATTGTTGATCAATTCCAATTCCATTATCTGAAAAATAAATGATCACCAAATCTTCTGTTTCTTCTCCTTCAATTTTGATATTGGGGATGTGATTAAGCTTCTTATGTTGATATTTAATAGCATTACTAATTAGATTATTCATTAAGATTTTAATAAAAGTAGAATTGCCGTGAATGTTTGGAATATTGCGTATGGTAAAATGTAGTTTATTATTCTCAATTTCAAATAGATAATTAGATTTTAGATCTTCTAATAATTGATGCAAGTCTAATTTTTCCAAAACAATTGATTCTTGTTCAACTTTTTGGAACAGCATCAATTCATCGATCAAAGTTATCATTTCTTTACCTGCATTTTCAATAAAATGAAAGAAAGCGGTTTCATCACCTTCCTGAAGTTTTAATTTTCTTTTTAAGAGCCCTGTGTATGAAATCACTGTTCTCGCAGGGGCCTTTAGATCATGACTCATGATATGACTAAAGGTTTTTAGATCATCATTTTTGTTTACTAATGAGTGATTAGTAGCGACTAATTTTAAATTAGTGTCTTTCAGGGACATTTTGATATTGATCAATGACTTGTTCTGCTTCTCAAGATAATCTGAAAATAATATGAATAATATTGTGAAAGCAATAATTAACATCAAAGTAGGATAAATCATATAAGGATTATCATGGTTTTTGAGAAATAATAGGATCAAAGCAAAAGAATATGAAAGGGTATACATAATTTTGATTTTCAAACTTGGCAGTACCATGATAAATATACCTTGCATCAAACAAAGAATAGAGAAAATGCCTGTTACTGGGCTATCACTTAAAAACGCTGTTGTGAAGCCTAAGGACGGAATGATTACTACCGTAATAAAAGTAGAAAGCTCATATTTTTTAAAATAAATTAATAAACAGGAAAATACTAAAAAGAGGATAGTTAATGAATCTATAATTAACATAAACTTATTCCCTTGATTAATCCTTAACAGAAGAATCGGAATTATTGCGAGAATAAAAAAGATATTGAAAACAAAGATAGATTTGATCTTAAGGATTGGCAAACCATTGTCTTGTCCATTACATGATTCTGTAAATATTTGATGCCTTTTTATTGATGTTAGAAGTTGGTTAAATCTTAGATTCATTTCGACAAAAGTTAATTTTTAAGCTAACGCAAAGAGGTTCTACCATAATTATAGAAAGCATTTTACAATGACTGCTCCTACAAGAATGTCAGATTAAAGATTTCTATAAGTTGATTTTCAAGTGCTCCCAAATCCAGATAACTACCGGGCGGGACTGGTTAGATGCAAAAATAATTGAACACAGGTTTTCTAATTTGGAAATTGCAATTATGTAAGCTATTTTAAAATAACTTATACGTGTAATCTCCACCTCTGTTACTTTTGTTGACTATTTGTTTATATATTGTTATTGCCTAGGGTCAATACTTTACTTTTTTAGTACAAGAGTTTGAATTGGTGGAAATTTCGTCATTAGGTTTAGGATTAGCAATACCCAAATGGGGTATTCTTTCTAATGAGGGAGGTATATTTGTTGAGATGGGCCTTATTTATTAAATGATTTCACACATTTTGCAAAGGTGAATTAAAGCGGTAGTGTCTCTGACTCTAAATCGTTTAATCAAATTTTTTCGGTGTTTTTGTACCGTTTCTGGGCTAATGAATAATTGATTGGCTACCTCTTTGCTACTTTTTCCTTTCGAAATAAGCATAAGAAGTTCCTTCTCTCTTTCAGATATGGCGTATTTGTGGACACTATTATTTGTGAAGAATCTAGCTGTTTTTTGATTGCCTTGAGATTTTTGAAAGTATGCCCAGTAACCATCATCTTTTATGAGATGTCCAACATCTACCATTGTTAAAATGTGATACTCAGCCATAGCGTTGTTTTCTCCTACAAGGGTAGATATTCTCAATAATGATTTCTTTTTGCTTCCATCTTTGCAGATATGTTGTACACCTCCAACATAGACTAAAAAATCAATATAGCTTGTCGTAGGAATAGGCTTTAGCTTTAAGAATTCTTCCATCCATCTAGGATAATTGTTCCACATTTCAATCTGTTCATAAGCCCCTAAATTCAGTATAGCATCTTGCTGCCAAGAAATAAATTCTTCTTGAGTATAACCGAAATACGATTCAATACTTTTCGTAACATAAAGCGGGACAAGATCAACAGATCTGAAAAACATAATGACTTCATTATTTATGATGTTGCTTGCCTCCAGACTTTTTAAGCTTTCTATTGCATCATCAATAGATTTCACCTCAATTTCAAAATTGAAATTCTTGGTCCAGTTCTTTTTTAAAATTTGACTAACAACTCGCGCTTTGAAATTCATACTTTAATTATTGGGTAGAAGTCGTTTAAGAATTCGAAAAGAAGTTGAAATTTATAAACTTTTGCTAGCCTAATATTTGAATCATCTAATTTAGACTTTACGTCAAAGGATTAGTTTAGACACGTATAAGATAACCAAACATAGTCATTTTTTGATCATTATGAATAAAAAATGTCTGAGTATTAATTTTTGGATTCCCCTCTGGGCTTTATTTTTACTGTGAATGGTATTGTGTAGTTCTAATTGATGGGTATGTACTGTTTTTTGTTTTTATTTGGGTTCTTGAACAAAACCTATGCGTAAGTACGGATGTAGGTGTGTAGGAATTTGATCTAATGCCTTCGGTAGGTAAACTTGCTTTGGTCACTTTTTATCCTATTTTACGAATGTCCAAGCATGTGACAGATAGAATTTATCAAAGAAGATCTTTTTTAACTCTTTTTCTTTGATTCACCTTTTATGGTTCTTCCTCCATATTTCCATGAATCGTCATTTTCTTTTTTTAAGTATGCTTTAATGTTTTTATTTGGGATAAAATTTTCTTCTGCTTTTTGAGCAAGTTCCGTCAATTTTTTAATGGCTTTATTTTTATCATTATCACCAATTTTTGCTGATTCAACTGATTTCTTTAATGTATCAATTACTTCATCATAAACTTTTGTGGGTACTGGAAATGGTTTTCCGCCTTTACTTCCATGAGCGAATGAAAATCTAGCGGGGTCACTAAATCGAGAAGCTGTTCCGTGAATCACTTCACTGACTAGAGTCAAGGATTGTAAGGTTCTTGGACCTAAGCCTTTCAACAAGAGCAATTCATCGAATTGTTTGACTTCGTTTTCTTGAGCCAACCACAATATACTGCCCAACCTTTTTATATTGATATCCTTTTCTTTGACACCATAATGGGTTGGTAATTTCATATGTGGAATTTCATCTAATATTTTTTGAGGTTTTTCATTGGCAATTTCGAGAATCCCTTTTTGAGTAGGTTCTGCTTCCTTGTGCACTAAATTTATTATTTCTCCTTGATGATCTCCACAAATTGCAGTATGAGGATCTTTGATAAAGGATTCAATATTATTAGAATTCCAATGATAACGTCTTGCTAATGATGAATTGGTCTTCATTCCTTGTTGGATAACAGACCAATCTCCTTCATCACTGATGACAAAGCTATGTAGATATAGTTGAAAACCGTCTTGGATGGCAGTATTATCTACTTTTGCGGTCAACTTGCTGCATCGTGATAAATAATCTCCATTTAGACCAGTAATTTCTCCGACGCGCATTAATTCTCTTGGTGTTTTAAGCGAGGTTTTACCTTTTCCCCCACAAACAAAAAGCCCCATTTCTTTAGCATGTGGATTGATAGATTTCCGTAAGGCTCCCATGACCGCTGTTGTAACCCCTGATGAATTCCAATCCATCCCAATTACTGCACCGAAACTCTGAAACCAAAATGGATCAGATAGACGCTTGATCAACTCTTTCTTTCCGTACTCAATAATAATTGCCTCTACAATAGGTAAAGAAAGTTTAACCATTCTATCATACAACCAACTAGGGATTCGTCCTCCCATTAAAGCTAAATCTGCCGAACCTGAACGTTTCATTTTTTATACTTTGATTTATTGAATTTTTTCCAATCTAATAAGTATCGAAATGCCGCTGACTTGAAAGGATCCCAGGGTTTGGAGATTTCTTTCATTTGTGCTTTTAATTTTGATTTAGGGTTTAAGCCGTACAATTTTGTCATGATCTGTTTTATATGAAAGTCGTCATAAGAAAATACATTTGGTCGATCTAAAGTGAAAATTAAAATCATATCAATGGTCCATTTACCTACTCCTTTAATCTGAGATAATACTTCAATTATTTCCTCATCAGAAAGTTCTACCCATTTAACATCATTTTTATTCCAATGTTGAATAATATTTAAAACGGTCTCATATTTTTTCATAGAGAGTTTAACATCTTTAAATGCTTTTTTTCAAATTCAGGAAAATTATCAAGGGTAAGCATTGTTAAATTTGCATTGTTCAACATTTTTTGAAACATCTTTTTCGTACTTCTATAATGTATCTGCTGTTCTAAAATGCAACTCATTAAGTCATGAAAAACATTTTTAGTACTCACTACCTGATCAGAAGGAATGGTCGTAATGATATCTTTTAAGATGGGATCAACTTTTTTTAAATGCTTTTTTTCTTTTGTCATTTTTCTTTTTTCAAGCTTTTAAATTTTACATAAAATTTTGCTAGGGTAGTGGTCTGTTCTCAATGTACCATTGGATAAGTGCTGTGAAATATTTGCTAGTTGGTAGTCGTTTTCATCTTTTTCCAATCTAAAATTCTATTCTTAAATTCATCAACAATTTCAACATTATTTTTACTTAAGTTTAGATTATTTAATGGGTCAGCATTCATATCAAATAATGAAACTTTATCCAATGTCAAGTTCCAGCTAAAAAACCAATCTTCATTTCTTATCCAATAGGCTTCCACTTTTTTTCCCATCATATCTTCTTCTGACCTGATTTGATTTACCTTGCCAATAATTTCTTTTCTTGGCTTAAATAAGTTACCATTTATTGCTTGACGATATGATCGACCATGATAATCATCTGGAAGATCAATGCCTAAATAATCTAAGATAGTCGCTGGGATATCAGCACTATTGATAAGGTAGTCATATCTTTTTCCTTTCGTTATTTTTCCTTTCCAAGAAAAAATAATTGGAGTTCTAAAAGATTGATCATAAATAGATAACTTTCCTTTATCTCCACCATTATGCCATCTTAAAGAATCCTGTCTAAATTCCTGTTTAGGATTTTGTTCCCATCCGTTATCATTAACATAAATAAAAAATGTATTTTCAAACACTCCTTTTTTTTTTAAAAATCTTTTTAATTCTCCAACGCCATCATCAAACCAAGTACAATTCGCATAATAGCGTTTGGCAGATTCACTCATGTCTTTATCTGCATATAGATCATAGTATTGATCAGGAGCATCAAATGGATAGTGAGGTAATTCAGGAGCGTACCAAATAAAGAAAGGATTTTCCATGTTTTTTTCTATAAAATCATAAACTGGCTGCATAGTTGCTCTGGCTAACTTTCTACCATCGCCTCCCATAAATTGATAAAACCAGCCTTTCTTTTCTCTATCTCCCGCTTTCCAACCTTTTGTCATCCCTTCTGTAAACCCTCCATTTTGATAATTAAACTCCCACCACTTTCCACCTTGAAAACTTTGGTATCCTTTTTTTTCTAAAATTCTTGGAAGTGTTTCAAAGTACTTCATTGCATGAAAATCGAAATTCTTTTTCCATTTATCTCTTTCACTTTTAGATAAATTTTTATAAGCATCCTTCTGCATTTCGGTGACCATTATTGATTCTTTCTTGATAGAATAGTCAATAGGAAGTGTTCCTGTCATCAAGGTTTGAAGTGACGGTCTACAATGGTTTTCTGGTACATATCCTTGTGTAAACAAGACTCCACTATTGGCAAGACTATCCATATTGGGGGTGTTAACATAATCAGCTCCCATGAAACCAAAATAGGGATATCCTTGATCGTCACCTATTAGTAATATGATATTCGGTAGTTCGCTTTTTATGATTGATTTAGATGCTTCAAAATTTGGATGCTCACCACATGAGGTTAATAACGAAATGAATACTGTTAAAAATAAATGAAATCTCACTTTCTCCATTTTTGATATTTTTGTTTGGCTATTTCGAATGGTTGACATTGATATTTACGCCATTAAATTACGTTTTTCTCATTACTTAGTTTATTTCTTGGAGCTAGAAATTTTTGAATGGAAATTTATATAGGGTGGGGAGGAAAAAAGTGGAATCTTCCAAATTTGGTGTGAGTAATTACAACTTATTTATATCGTGCAAGCAATTTAAATTTGGAGCTAAATGATTTCGTTTGGTATTTTTTGGTTATTAAAGCGAGGCTTTAAAAAGATAAAAACATCTTCTAAATTATTTAGACCAAATGAATCGTTCTTTTTGAATATTCAAAAATGGCAATTGTGTTTATAGGATAATTCGCAGTGCCAACGATTTTCTAAGAATTTATGGAAATGAAAAGTTTGTTTACATTTTACTTGATCTAGATAAATAAAGACGGTCCACTTTTTATTCTAATAGTTCAATTGCTCTCTCTAATATGTGGTCTCTATTATCTGAGAGTGAATTTTCAAAATTGATGTGTTCATCTGGAGGAATTCCCGTTCCCGCATAATTTACTCCATTGGGGGCTAAACACTTTTCAAATGTCAAAGTGTATTTCCAACCATTCAACATTTCTCTCCCCATCACTGAACCTTGGGTATTTGCTGTAGTGTCTCCAATTATAGTCAAATTATCAATAGTTTGGCTCCTATTGCAAACCGTTCCCCAGCACTAATCGTAAATCGTCCATTAAGAACAATCACTTTGTTTGGGTAAAAGGTGTTCAAGTCAGGTTCTATAAACCATTCAAATTGATCATCAAATCCATTAAAAGTACGATTTTGAGTAGTATGCCATAAAGCTCTTTCATCAGCTAATTTATTCAATAAGTTTTGGGCATTATAAACACTTCCTCCATTATTAATTCTTAAATCAATAATTAGACCTTTGGTATTTGAAAATTTATTAATTACCAAATCGTAGATGTCATTATTTATTTTCTTGTCTCCTTTAAAATCAGAGCAGAATAGATAGCCTATATTACCATTAATAAGTGCAGAGTTAATTTTTGGTGAATGCATTTCTACATCTGACAAGTAGGTATTGGTGAGTGACTCATCATAATTTTTTTCATATCCTAAATAGTCAATTGTATACATCGTTTCCGTAGGAGCTATTAACCAGATATGAGGATCTCGAAATTCTTGAAGCAGTTCGCTTATAGTTTCAAAATATTCATTCTCCGTCATATTCTCAGTAATTCTAGTCCGATAAACCATCCCCAGACTATCCCAGTTTATTTTTCTGGACGCTATTGATGCAGAATATCTTGAGATACTTTCATGCAAATCATCGAAAGCTTGCCATTTATTATAATCGGAAAACTCCTTGCTGCATCCCATCATTAGCAACAGAGTAATTAGAATTGATAATTTAGGTAGCATCTGATTGGTATATTGATATTTTGAACTTTTTCTGGAAAAGTAATCAGGTAATAATTAAAGCCTATGTCACCTTGAAAATTTAATCTATCTGATAGACTTAAGTGATAAAGTATATTAAATTTGCAAGATATCCATTCATTGAATGGGAGTTTCCATTGACCATATTTTAAAAGACTAATTGCTCCATTTTCATTAAAGTCATCTAGGAATTCTTCATCATAGGTTAAGGATGATTTTCTATTTATATATCCTAATAAAGGTATACTTAACTGTGGAAGGATAAAAGACTTAGCGTTTAAATTTATTTTCTGAGCATAACTCATGTTAATATCACTCTGAAATTCCCAACCGAATCCATCTAAAAAGTCATACTCTCTATAAAAATAGTTACTCTGAATTTCACCGCCTATGAAATAGTTAGGACTATTGCCAATTTTTCGAAGTAATTGATACTTGAAAGAAACTTTTGTCCATTCAACAAGTTGAGTTTTTACTCTAGAATTTAATGTGTAATTATTGGTGAGAAGAGGAAGTATTAACTGTGCCTCAAAACGATTAATCCACTTATCCGATAATTTGAATCCATTTATTCCCACGGGAAGTCCAAAACCATGATAGGTCAAAGGAGAAGATGTAATATCTTTGTTATATATGATGTCAACACCTCCTCCGATGCCCAATGAAATTGGAATATTATCAACTTGGGAAAACATGTTTACTTGATTGATAAAAATCAGGTATATAAATATAATTTTCTTCATCTATCTTAGTACTCTATAAACGGAAAGACTAGGGGGCTACTTCTTGTATAAAATATTTCATCAATAAAAATGGATAACAATGTAATGTCACGAATTTTTATATTCATTAGGTGCGATTCCACAAAATTTTAGAAAAGCTCTATTGAACGTACTTTTACTTTTAAATCCAACTTCCTGAGCGATGCCATAGAAGGTAAGATTGTTATAATAAGGATTTTTTAGCATTCGTTTGGATAACTCTATTCGCTGCTGATTAATCAGGTCATTGAACGATAATTGAAATTCTTCAGATATGGTTTGCGAGATATGATGTTTTTTTTCTCCAATAGCCTTTGCCAAATCTGCTAGTTTGAATCCACTGTTTTTAATATTGTTCTCTTCAAAAATAAATGCTTCTATTTTTCTTTTTATTCTTTTTTTATCAAAATCTTTCAATGGTGAATTGACATATCTTTTAGTAAGCTTTTTCTCAATTTTGAGGAATTCACCTAGCTCAGTTTTCAAGAAATTTATGGTATCTTTTTTTAGGCTAATTCCGAAAAGATCCTTGGCTTCTATTTTTGAAAAAGCCTCTTGCAAATTATGATGAAACTTTATTAAATTATCCCAATCTTTTTCATGGATGACTATATGGTATTTTTCTTTTGTGTGAGCATCATCAGTTTTTAAGTTTAGATTGATATTCTTTTGGGGCGTAAGGAAAGATTTTCTCATAGTTTAATATTAGGTGTCTTTATTAAAGATGAGAAATATTTCTAAGTTGATATTTACTTTACCCTTTAGCAATAGGATTTTATCGTTGAATCCCTTGAATCAATCGTTGAAAAAAAATGATCTAAATTAAATTGTACTTCCGTTAATTTATGTCTAACTTTCATTCGTCAAACAGCTTTGAAAATAAACTAGATCTACTATTCATGATTTTAAATCATAATGTGTCAGATTATAATTTAAGCATCAAGTGATCTCTAAAAAAATCAAAATAATATTTTACTCATTTACATTTCTAATTAGTTGTGTCCAGTTCTTTATTGTTTGCCGACATAATCTTGGTTTTAGAGTAGATGATAGTAATATTTTTTATTTAGTTCATGTGATTCTTAGCCCAGGAATTGTCTTTTTTTTCAATATTATTCTTTCCGCTCTGATTCAATATTTATATAAGTTAGGATTAAATTTTAAAAGAGTTTTGGTCATCTGTATATCGGTGTTGACTACTATGTCTATCGCTTTTTATCTAAATTCTTTTTTAGTGGATTTGCTTCCCGTTCATTTAGGAGATTCTTTTCTCTTAAAGAAATATCCTACTATATTGTCTGGCAATAAAATTTATTTTGAACAGACACTCCCTTTATATTCAGTTATCTTCATTTGGCATGGAATGTATGTTCATCTGTGGATCTTCATTGAAGAATATAACAAAAAAGTAGTTTCCTTTTATAGGAATAAAAAACGCTATACTGATTCGCAATTGTCCTTATTACGAAAAAGAATGAATCCTCATTTTTTGTTTAATGAACTAAATAATATCTATGCTTTATCTGTTTTAAATAAACCCAATTTCAATGATTATCTCAGAAGGTCAAATGCTTTAGTTAAAAGTATTGCGGATGAAAAATTCGAACATGAAACAACACTCGAAAAGGAAATACTAGCAGTAGAAAATTATATTCAATTACAAAAAATAAGATATGGGGATAGCCTAAAGATTTCTCAAGAGATTCCAACTAAATTAGGAAATTTCAAACTTCCAAGTATGACCTTACTCACTCTCGTAGAGAATAGTGTGAAACACTGTGATATAGAAAAAGAGCATAATGGTTTTCATATCGTGCTTAAGCTTAAACTAGAGAATAATCAATTGCATTTTAAAATATCTAATACTTACATTAGAGATAAAAAACAAGTAGGTGGAATAGGAATTAGCCAATTAGAAGAGCGACTACAATATCATTTTGATCATCGATATCAGCTTATTAAAATTACAGACGATTCCTTGTTTAACATGCAACTAATTATTAATTATACAACTTAATAGAATATGTTGAGTCGCATTTTAATCCAGTTTCTAATATTTGGTATAGTACTTAACTATACTTGGATTATTTGGTTTTTGACAGATGATATGTTTATTGAAGGGCTTGATATCTATTTTGTATTCAATCGGATTGGTATTACAATTATTGCCTTTGCTTATGCTGGTATTAACTTTAAATTAATAGAAAAATATTTAGTTCAAACTAAAAAAAGACCCTTCTATTTTTTGATGATTCTTTTATTTTCTTTGGTCTCTTTTTTTATTTATTTGAGATTCCGTTACAACATTCGATTTGGTATGATTTACAAAAGGATGATAAGTGGTGAATTTCTTGAAGTTGGACCTGCCTTTTATTTTTTAATAACTTTTAACTGTATAGGTTTGTTGGTTTTTTTACCAAGGTTGATTGCTTCTTACCGAAAGAAAAATGAAAAAATGAAATATGAAATATTTAAAAATGACTCTTTGAGTAGCCATACGACATTGTTTACCAATCTGTATATTGAATCTTTAAATAAAATAAGTATTATTCCCAATAAAGCTGAAAGAGAAAAATTTCTTATCCAATTGTCTGATTTTTATAGGTTTGTAGTTTATGAGTCTAATGCTGCTTATATACCTATCACAAAGGCTATTTATTTTTCAAATCTATATCTTGAAATTATTGAGACGACTTATCCTAAAATACAAATTAAAAATAATCTTCCTAGCCCTAATAAACATTTCAATACTTCCAGTATGAATATTTTGCATACATTACAGAAGTTATTTAATGTTTGTATTCATGAAGATGGCACGACCTTTTTTGATTTTGAAGGTTTGGAGAAAGATCGGCCCAACGCTTATTATTACAGTATGACTATAGAAAATGATAAACGAAATTTAATATCTTTCATTGCTCAAAATACAGAACTTGCAGATTCTATTTTTTCATTAGAACCAGAAAAAAACAGAATTACTTTTGAAAGTAAAAAAATAATTGCTTCTACTTTAGTCTAAATATTTTCGATGCAAAACAAAAAAATACGTACCATTATTATAGAGGATGAACCCTTAGCTTCAGAAACCATTGT
>CAYTVR010000156.1:0-16515 GCA_964441245.1 uncultured Saprospiraceae bacterium
TTTTAATCCCGCACCTGTTAATCATGGAGTGAAATTTCAAAGAATAGATTTGGAGTCATCGCCAGTTATAAGTGCAGATGTCAACAAAGTCGTTTCCACTAATAGAGGGACGACTTTAGGACAAGGTGAAATCCAAATAGCTACGGTGGAACATACGCTTTCTGCTCTAGTAGGAGCAAGTATAGATAATGTGTTGATCGAGATCAATGGTCCTGAAATTCCTATCATGGATGGTAGCGCGCATGCTTTTATCAAAGAAATAGAGAAAGTTGGATTAGAAGAGCAGGATGCTAAAAGAGAGTTTTTTGAAGTGACGGAGCCGATATCCTATCGAGATGAGATTACTGGAACGGAATTATTGGCTTTACCAGCGGATGAATTTCAGATAACGACGATGATTGATTTTAATTCGCCAGTATTGGGACATCAGTATGCATCTTTGGAGAATATCAGCGATTTTCCTAAAGAAATTGCTTCTTGTCGAACTTTTGTCTTTCTTCATGAATTAGAGCATTTGCTCAATCAAAATTTAATTAAAGGAGGTGATTTGGACAATGCCATTGTGATTATAGATCGAGTGATGGCGCAAGAGGAGTTGGATGCATTGGCTAAAAGATTGGATAAGCCAAGCATAAAAGTAGATAAGGAAGGTATTTTGAACACGGTAGATCTTCATTTTGAAAATGAACCTGCGCGTCATAAATTATTAGATGTAATCGGTGATCTGGCTTTAGTCGGTCGACCGATAAAAGGGAAAATCGTCGCAACGAAACCTGGACATACAGCTAATATCGAATTTGCGAAAATACTTAGGAAAAAATGGCAAGAGCAACGGAAATTAAGAGGAAAACCTAAGTATGATCCAGATGTAGAACCGCTTTATACGGTGATGGATATTCAAGAATATATTCCACATCGATATCCATTTATGTTAGTGGATAAAATTATTGAATTATCAGAACACCACGTTGTTGGGATTAAAAACGTTACCTTTAATGAATATTTTTTTGAAGGTCATTTTCCCGGCAATCCTGTGTTTCCAGGAGTATTACAATTAGAAGCATTGGCGCAGACTGGAGGAATTTTAGCACTTTCAACAGTAGATGATCCAAAAAATTGGAACACTTATTTTTTGAAAATTGATAATGCAAAATTCAAAAACAGAGTCGTTCCTGGAGATACATTGATTTTAAAATTGGAATTATTGACACCTATTCGACGAGGCATTGTACACATGCAAGGCACGGCGTATGTAGGTAACAAAATCGTTTCCGAAGGGGAATTAACCGCACAAATTATTAGAAAAAAAGACAATGAATAGTGGACTCAGGCATATTCATTCGGATGCTAAGATTGGGCAAAACGTAGAAATCGGGCCTTTTGTAACTATCGCCGGTGATGTAGAAATCGGAGATGGAACAGAAATTGGTCCTAACGTTTGCATTCTCGATGGTGTGCGAATCGGAAAAAATTGTAAAATATATCCTGGAGCTATTTTGGGTTCTATCCCCCAAGACATGAAGTTTCGGGGAGAGTATTCTCAGTTGATCATTGGTGATAATGTTACCATTCGTGAGTACTGTACCCTCAATCGAGGCACGAGTGCAAATTTTCATACCAAGATTGGAGATGATTGCTTGATCATGGCTTATGTACATGTTGCCCATGACTGTGTCATTGGTAAAAAATGCATTTTAGCTAACTGTGTCAATCTTGCAGGACATATTGAAATTGGTGATAAATCTGTTTTAGGTGGTTTATCTGCGATCCATCAATTTGTCAAAATCGGAACCCATGTGATGCTTGGTGGTGGTTCATTGGTGCGCAAAGATGTGCCTCCTTACATCAAAGCCGCTCGAGAACCGCTTTCTTATGTTGGTGTGAATTCAATTGGCTTGCGGAGACATAAATTTAGCAACGATCAAATTCATAATATCCAATCGATTTATAGAACCCTTTATCTGAAAGGTTATAATACCACACAAGCGGTAGAACAAATCGAAAATAAAATCATCGAATCTCCGGAAAGAGCTGCTATTTTAGAATTTATTAAAAAAGCAGATCGAGGAATCATTGGATTCCGACACGTGACCGGCAATAGAACCAATGGAAGTCGTACTGCATAATGTTTCCAAACGCTTTCGCTTTGAATGGATTTTCAAAGGAATTGATTTCACTTTTCAAGCTGGCCAAAGATATGCCATCTTAGGACCCAATGGTTCTGGCAAGTCTACCTTTCTCAAAATTCTTTCTGGTCATCTTTCTCCTTCTAAAGGCAAAATTGAATTTCTTCAAAATAAGACCAAATTGGATATCGATCATGTCTATCGCCATGTTGGTTTTGCAGCACCGTATATCGAACTGATCGAAGATTTTACCTTAAAAGAAGCCATCATTTTTCACCAAAAATTCAAACCCTTTTTACAAAAATTAGGACCAGAGGATATCATCAAAATCCTTGGCTTTGAACATTCTACACATAAAGAAGTCAAGTACTTTTCTTCTGGTATGAAACAACGATTGAAGTTGGCTTTGACCCTTTGTTCTGATACAGCTTTACTTTTGTTAGATGAACCTACGACCAACTTAGATCAACAAGGATTCGATTGGTATAGCGATTTGATTAAAGAATATGGAGGAGAGCGATTATTAATTGTAGCGTCCAATGTAGAAACGGATTATGCTTTTTGTGACCATCATTTGAATATCTTGGATTTTAAAAAAAAGTGATTGAGACTAAAGTTGTTTTGATGCCACTTTCTCTTCTAAATTGGTTTTGAATTGCATCCATGCGGACAGGAAAGATACAAAAGAGGCACAAAGCCTTTTTCGGATAAGGAATAAGTCAATAATGCTTGGTGTAAAAAGCAGTTAGATTAGATGAAAAAGAGATTACCTTTTTATTATAAATGAGGCATAAATCATTTTCTTGATCTATCTTCATCGCTAAATTAATATAAGCATGAAAAACTCTAAAGTTAGATTGGTGAGCGTTTTACGTTCTTTGGGATTAATGCATGTCGTCGATAAAGCCATGTATTTCTATCAATACTTTAGACATAAAAAAAGTAACCAAGCATTTAAAAGTAAGCATCCTGAACTTCGCCTTCCACCTGATTATATCCTTTTTGAATCCTTTGGGTTGAACTATGAAAAATATTTCAACGGAGGCAGAGAGAGTGCGGAATGGATAAAAGAGAAAATTGAAAAACATATCCGATTAGAAAATAAGCGCATTTTAGATTGGGGCTGTGGACCAGCAAGAATTATCAGACATTTACCAGAATTGATTGGGAATGGTTGTCAATATTTTGGAACGTATTATAATCATGCAACGATTAAGTGGTGTGATTCAAAAATCGATGGCATTACCTTTAGTGGAAATGAAATTAATCCTCCCACTGATTTTTCTTCGGATTCTTTTGATGTGATTTATGGGATTTCAATTTTTACCCACTTGTCAGCAAAAAATCATGAAGCTTGGACAACAGAACTGTATCGGATTTTGAATAAAGATGGGATCATCATGATTACTTCACATGGACCAGCCTTTGAAGAAAAGTTGACAACATCAGAAGCTAAATTGTATAATGACGGGAATTTGATTACAAGAGGTCGGGCAGTTGAAGGGCATAGAGTATATACGGCTTTTCAACCACCAAAGTATATGAGAGATTTGTTGGAGTCGAGAGGATTTAAAGTGATGGATTACATTTTAGGAGTGAAGCAGCCTTGGGGGATTGAACAGGATACGTGGATTTTGAAAAAATAGATGCTAAAGAAAGGAAGAATTTTATGAATGTATTTTAAAAACTAAATTCCCTAATAACTAAGAGACAAAAAAATCCCTTTGGAAAAACCAAAGGGATTTTTTATCTAATATTGGTAGTATGCATCTTTTATACTACACCAAATAAATTTGATAAGCCATTAGGCTGAAAACGAAGTTCCACAGCCACAGGTATCTTTTGCATTTGGATTATTAAAAGTAAATCCTCGGTTATTTAGCCCTTCTAGCCAGTCGATTTCAATACCTAATAAATAGATCGCATGTGCTTTTTCCATAAAAACCTTCATGCCATTCACTTCAAATTGATCATCTTTTTCCTTTTGAACATCAAAACCTAGCACATAGGAAAAACCAGAACAACCACCTCCTTTGACGCCAACTCGGACACCATGATCTTCGGGTAAGTTTTGTTCTGCCATGATTTTTTTCAATTGTTTTACGGCACCATCCGTTAAGGTAATTGGTTGAATAACAGTGCTTTTAACTTCACTCATGATATTAATATTTCGTATTCATTTTTCTTGTAAAAGAGGACTAAGAGGATGTGCTTTTGTAGAATTATTCCTTGAAACCTCCATACATTTTAAAATTTCTCCTAAATAAAGGAAACTCTTTTTACAAAGTTACATAAAAAAAGGACGGCTTGAAAGCCGTTCGCTCCTCATTTTATAACAATTTTAAGAAGAAAATAGTTGTTTACTTCGATAAAAAATAGATAAATCACCCCCAAATTGACCAAGAAAGCTCCACTTAATGCAAGATTTAATTTGAGAAACGTTACTAAATCAAAAGGAATCGTTAAGTAAAAGACGCAATATTGCTAGCTTTCTTTAAATTTGCGTGAATTTCAGATTTTAAAAAAATTCAAACCCAATATGCCTACTATCATTTCTGTAATATTAGAAATCATTAAAATTACGATTCCTGCTTTGATCGTTTTTTTTACTGTGTATTATTTGACAAAGCAATATCTCGATAGCCAATATCAATTGAGAATGTTGGATTTCAAACAAAATCAGCAGAATACAACCGTTCCTTTACGTTTACAAGCTTATGAAAGGTTGTCTTTGTTTTGTGAACGAATTGCGATTCCCAATCTTGTCTTGCGGGTAAGCAATGAAGGAATGACGGCTAGTGATTTAAGATTAGCGATGATGATTGCAGTACAAAAAGAATTTGAGCACAATATTACCCAACAAGTATATGTTTCTGATCAGCTTTGGCAAATCGTCAAAATTGCCAGAGACGACACGGTCACGACAATCAATAATGTTTTCCAAGAAATAGATCCGAATGCAGATGCAAAATTACTTGCAGGCACTTTGTTTAATCAATTACAACAACGAGACTTTTTTCCATTAGACAAAGCGTTGATCGCCGTGAAAAAAGAGGCGAGTTTGTTGATGTAATATTCATTCAGAATAGGGATGACTATCCGATTATTTTTGAAATAAACTTTGATAGCAAGAAATCAGAATCTATAAAGCGGATTCTGATTTTTTTTATGGCGAAACTTTCATACCTTAGTAGTCCTTTATTTTTAATAGGTGATTCACCTATCAAGAAAAACAGGTATTTTCTCTATTGTATAGAATGGATGACTCATTTACCTTAATAGGTAAATATTCCAAGACCCACAAGGAATATTTTATGCAATCCAACTATACTTCAGTTTATTTAGTGGTAATAAACAAGGCACTAAAAGGGATGCGTAATTATTAGGAGTAATTACTAAATCGAAAACCTTTTATTCCTGTTTTCAAAACAATTAAATTTTTCAAAAAATTTTAATGTATGCGCCTGTACCATTGGTTAGGGGGAATCACTATTGTATTGTTAGTATTCAACTGTCAATCTATTCGCCCAACTCACGTAGAAACAAAGAATTATTCCATTGAAGAAAACCAAATCGGAAAAGATTCTGTGATCCTTGGAATTATTGCTCCATATGAACGTCAAATAAAAGCAGTAATGGAGGAAGTAATAGGGATGGCTCAAGTAGCTTTAACTTTAGAAAAACCAGAATCGACTTTAGGTAATTGGATAATCGATTTGTTATTCGATGCATCTAAAAAATATTATTCAGGACAGATTGATTTTGCGATCTTAAATTATGGTGGTATTCGTCTCCAATCTATACCCAAGGGAGCAATCAGAAGAAGTAAAATATTTGAATTGATGCCCTTTAATAATTTTTGGGTGGTCGTAGAAGTTGATGGTAAAACAGTCCAACAACTATTAAATACCATCGCAGCAGATGGCGGATGGCCGATAAGTAAGCACCTACGATTTAAAATTAAATCTGGTCAAGCAGATGATATTTCGATTGATGGAATGCCTTTGAAGTTAGACAAAAAGTATATGGTTGCAATGCCTGATTTTATAGCGAATGGAGGAGGGCATTGTGATTTTTTAGAACACAAAATGTGTATCAATACCAATCAGATGGTTCGCGACATAATCATTGATCAAATTATTGAATTTAAACAAGAAGTAAGTCAATGGCAAGTATCAAAAGATGGTCGCTTGATTATTGAATGAGTAGTTTTGTTCGTTCTAGAGCCATCTAAAAGATCCCTGATAAAAAGACTCCCAAACAAACCTTTAAACATGAATAGACGAATATTTTTGAAATCTGCGATTAGTGGCGGTATGTTAATCGCGAATGGATCTTTCCCTGTATCTGCTTTTGATCTTCCTGAGATTCAGCAACTAACAATTTTGCATACCAATGATGTGCATAGTCGTATAGATCCATTTCCGAAAGGAGACATTAATGAAGGACTTGGAGGTGTGGCAGCAAGAGCCCAATTGATTACGGCTATTCGGAAAGTAAAAAAGGAAGTACTCTTATTGGATAGTGGAGATATTTTTCAAGGCACGCCATACTTTAATTATTTTGCTGGAGAGCTGGAGCTAAAATTGATGTCTCACATGAAATATGATGCGACCACCATTGGCAACCACGATTTTGATGCAGGATTAGATGGATTATTGAAGCAGTTACCCAATTGTAATTTTCCATTTTTAATAGCTAACTACGACTTTTCGGATACTCCTTTGGCAGGAAAAACTAAACCTTATCAAGTGTTTAAAAAAGGAGACATACAAGTGGGTATTTTTGGATTAGGAATTGAATTAAAAGGATTGGTGGACAAATCACTCTGTGGAGCGACTCAGTATTTAGAGCCGATCAAAAAGGGCAATGAAATAGCTCGTTTCTTAAAAAGAGAAATGGATTGTGATTTTGTGATTTGTCTATCTCATTTGGGATACCATTATGATGAAAAAGATCGGGTTTCTGATCTTGTACTGGCCAAAGAAAGTCAAAACATTGATTTGATCTTAGGTGGTCATACGCATACCCTTTTGAATCAACCGACAGTTATTAGAAATATGGACAAAAAAGAAGTCATGATTAATCAAGTAGGGTGGGGAGGAATTGTTCTTGGTCATTTAGATATTTACTTCGAAAAAAGTAGGAAGGGACTATGTATCAATTGTCAGAATTCCTTAATTAAAGGTTAAAAAAACAGAGCATTAAGCACTTTATATTTCAAAATAAATAAACTATTAACTTTTAATAAAAAGATCTATATGCTTTCACTAGTGGTTTCTTTTTAGAAGAAAAAATGTGAAATTGTCCTGTTATATTTGGCACTTATCGTGCTAAAAAATTGATTTTCAATGTGATCATTTTTTTGCTTAAATCTCTGCATCTGTAATTAAGAAAATGACATATAGGCTTATTTTACTTATTAAAATAATATTTATGTTTATAAGTATTCCGTTTGATTTTTTTTTCTAAACAATTTTCCGCAACTTTGTACTCCTCCATTTATCGAAGGGAGACTTTAAGTACCTACACATTTTGGAGAAAAGACCAGTGAATTTCAATTACGATTGCTTATTTTCGCTGTTCTGCTACTTCTCTACTAGACTGTTACTTGAGAAACTACACATTTCTGAATTTATTATTTTTTATTAACGCGCCAAAGTGCATAATTGAATCTTGAGAATGTTAAAAGATTGTGCAACCGTGTGGGACAACTGTCTACAGATCATACGTAGAAATGTCAACACGCAAAGTTATAAGACTTGGTTTGAACCAATTCGACCTGTACGACTCGAAGCTGATGCTTTGACTATTCAGGTACCCAATAAATTCTTTTATGAATGGTTGGAAGAGCATTATGTGTCTCTTCTTAAAATGACCATCAGACAAGAGTTGGGTGACATGGGACGATTAGAATACCAAATTCTAATGGGTAAACCGTCCACTGAACCAGTTGCTAAGGCAACTGCTGCTACTGATTTGAACGCTCCTGGAGCTATCGATACTGGAAATATCAAGAATCCTTTTGTTATTCCAGGCATTAAAAAATTAAAAATTAATCCACAGCTTAATCCAAGCTATATATTTGAAAACTTTATCGAAGGTGACTGTAATCGTTTAGCTCGCTCTGCGGGACATGCGATTGCCAACAAACCTGGAGGAACGGCTTTTAATCCTCTCGTTATTTTTGGTGATGTTGGTTTAGGAAAGACCCATTTAGCGCAAGCTATCGGAAATGAGGTGATGAAAACACTTCCAGAAAAGACGGTTTTATACGTTTCTTCTGAAAAATTTACCAACCAGATCATTGAATCTATTCGGAATAATGCGGTAAATGATTTTGTCAATTTTTACCAATTAATTGACGTGTTGATTGTAGATGATATTCAGTTCTTAGCAAATAAGCAAAAAACGCAGGAAATCTTCTTCCATATTTTTAATCAATTGCATCAAAACGGTAAGCAAATCATCATGACTTCTGACCGTCCTCCAAAGGATTTGGATGGCATGGAAGAACGATTGATCTCTAGATTTAAATGGGGACTTTCTGCCGATTTGCAACAGCCTGATTTGGAAACTCGGATGGCGATCCTTGAAGCTAAGATGGATCAAGAAGGTTTGGATCTTCCTCAAGATGTGGTAGACTTTATTTGCTATAATATCAAAAATAATATTCGAGAATTAGAAGGCGTATTGATTTCTCTAGTCGCTCAATCTTCTTTGAATCGTCGAGAAATCGATATGGATCTGGCTAAAGAAGTCATTAAGAACTTCGTGAACCAAATGTCTAAAGAAATCACCGTTGAATTTATTCAATCTTTGGTGGCAGAACATTTTAATGTTCCCGTTGATAAATTAAAAGGTCAAACGAGAAAAAGAGGAATTGTAATTGCCCGTCAATTGTCGATGTACTTAGCAAAAAATCTAACCAATAAATCTTTAAAAGCCATTGGTGAAAATTTTGGTGGTCGCGATCATAGTACCGTGATTTACTCTTGCAAAGCAGTTCAAGATTTGTTGGATACCGACATGATTTTTAAGGATACTGTAGCTGACTTGGAAAAGAAAATTAAAATGAGTTTAAACGAAAAGTAAAATCGTTCGAAGAATATATTCAAACACATAGACATTGACAGACAAAAAAGCAATCTCATTAAGTTGAGGTTGCTTTTTTTAGTACGATGGGTTTTGTGTATCTTGTTATAGTAATATACAACGTATTTTGAAGTTAAATCATATGAATCATATTGAAATTACACGATAGAACTTAAATGTTCTTTATATGTCTGATATGGTTCAAATTTCGATAAAGGATTTTTTAAATAAGTTGATACTGTAACGATTAATAGATTTTAATACAAACAACTATGAACTCCCTTAATTTTATAAGAATTGGTAGTCGCTCTTTTGCGATGTTTTGTTGTCTAATGTTTTTTTTACAACTAAGTGCGCAACCAGATTTGCTGTGGTCTCAGAATTATGGCGGCGATAAAAATGATCTAGCCTTCGATGGTCAGGCAACATTAGATGGAGGATTAGTGATCTGTGGATTAACTTTTTCTGGAAGCGATGTGGAAAAAGGAGATGCGGTCATTTATAAAGTGAATACAGATGGAGATCTGGAGTGGTCTAAAAATTTTGGTGGCAACCAAAAAGATGAAGCAAGAGCTATAGTCGCTACCTCAGATGGTGGTTATGTCATCGCTGCGACCACTCGATCCTCAAATGGAGATATAGCGACGAATAATGGTGCGGCAGATTATTGGGTTTTTAAAATTAATACTACAGGCTCTTTACAATGGTCCAAAAATTTTGGTGGTCAAAACAATGATATTGTCAATGCGATTCAAGTGACTAATGATGGTGGTTTTATTTTGGCAGGTACCTCTTGGTCTGCTGAAGAGCCGATCAATGGAACACGAGGTGGAGCAGATGCTTGGATTTTAAAACTAGATGCCAACGGTAATGAACAATGGTCGCAGAAATATGGAGGTGATGGAGCGGACTATGCTACGGATATTGTGGTTAAAAATGATGGAACTTTTCTTTTTTGTGGATATACCAATTCTAAGCGATTTGCATTTTCTTCCAATGATGGAGCACATGACGCTTGGGTCGTCAAATTGTCTAGCACGGGGCAGTTAGTATGGTCTAAATTATTTGGTGGTGAAAAAAATGACCATTTCTTTGATGCGAATTTGTCGAATGACAATGGTTATGTTTTGGCAGGCTATTCCTATTCTGAAAATCAAGGTTCCATGAATCAAGGTGTTCGAGATCTTTGGGTTTTAAAAATAGACAATAGTGGCAACGAACAATGGTCAAGAACATTTGGCGGAAGCCAATATGATGAGGCTCATTCCATTCTAAAAACTACGGATGGTTATTGGATCGGTGGATATACCCAATCGGATGATGGAGATGTAAATGAAAATGAAGGGAACCAAGATTTTTGGTTGATGAGTTTAAATGAAAATGGAGCAATGCTCTGGACTGAAAATTATGGAGGTTCACAAAAAGATAGGATACAAAGTATTTGTCAATTGAATGATGGTGGATATGCTTTGCTTGGTTCTACCGATTCTGATGATGGAGATATTTTGGACTCGCAAGGATCAACAGACATTTGGGTGTTAAAATTAGAAGGGACCGCTCCACCACTTCAAATCAATTTAGGAAATGATGCGAGCATTTGCTTAGGCGAAAGTTTTCAACTGAACGCTACAGTTGCCAATTGTAATAATTGTAGCTATATGTGGAATGATGGAAATACGGAAAGTATTCGAACAATTTCTCCTTCTGAAACAAGTAATTACTCGGTCACCTTAAGCGATAGCAATGGACAAATGACGGATGATGAAATCACTATTACCGTAAATCCTATCCCTTCAATTTTGATTGAATCGAATGGAGACGTTTTTTGTCCGGGAGATATGGTTAGCTTAAATGCAGAGGATCCCAATTGTACTACTTGTGAATATATATGGAATACTGGTGATACAGAGGCCATTTTGACTTTTGAATTAGAAGATCCAGGATTGTATATCGTGACTGTAGAGGATGCTAATAATTGTAGCGCAACAGATATCATCGATATTGGATTATTACCATTAATCAATGTAAGTGTCGAGGTACAAGATGTTGCTTGTTTTAATGAATCTACAGGAAATATATTTCTTAATCTGAATGGAAGTAGTGGATTTGATTTTTTATGGAATAATGGAGCAACAAGTCAAAATTTAGATTTTATTTCAGCAGGTATTTATGAAGTGACCATTACAGGAAATGATATTTGTGATACGAGAATAGACGCTATTGAACTAAGTGAAGGTGCGGAAATCATTGCGTCAATTGAGGCGATTGATGTGGCCTGTGGCAATCTTGGATCTGCTGATCTAGAAGTGGAAGGAGGAAGTGGGGACTTTACTTATTTATGGAGCAACGGAAGTATGGAAGAAGATCCAGCTAATTTGAATCCCGGGAATTATATTGTTACGATTACAGATGCTAATCAATGTTCTGTGATCAAAGAAACATTCATAGATGGAGATGCAGTGGTGACCATTAGTAGTGAATTGCAAAACGTTAGCTGTTTTGGAGAAAATAATGGGGCGATAAATTTAGAAATAACTGGAGGAATGGCGAGTACTTATCTATGGAGCAATGGAAGTACTATGGATAACCTAATGGATTTAAGTCCGGGAAGTTATTCAGTGACCATTACTTTGACCAATGGATGTGAAGAATTTAGAGACTTTGAAATTGAGGAACCAACTGAAATTGTTTTTGATACAGCAATAGACAATGCATTGTGTTTTGGAGAAGCTAGTGGGCGTATTGAATTGGAGGTGGATGGTGGAGGTGGAAATTATCAATTTTTATGGAGTAATGGGGAGACCAGTCAAAATTTGGAAAATATAGCTGCGGGTGTTTATGAAGTCAGTATTACGAGTAACGGAGTCTGTCAAAAAATCACCTCCGCAAGTGTATCAGAAGGAAATGAGATTGAAGCGAATACCGAATCAAGTCCTGTAGTTTGTAATACCGAATTTGGCATGATTGATTTGGAGGTCAGTGGTGGTGCAGGAGATTTTATGTATCAATGGAACAATGGCAGTATGGAAGAAGATCAATCAGAATTGGATGTGGGATTGTATTTAGTAACGGTCACCGATGCGAATGGATGTAGTCTTGTTGTAGAGACTTTGATAGCAGGAAGCACGGAGGTAGAGATTGGCTTAGGAATCACGCCAACGAGTTGTTTTGGAGAAGCTGGAGGATCTATTGAATTAGAAATTATAGAAGGAGAAGTGACTTCCTATCTTTGGAGTACAGGAGCAATAGAAGAAGATCTTTTTGATTTAGAGGCTGGTAATTATTTTGTTACGCTTACTTTGACAGATGGATGTGAAGAGGTTAAACAAGTCATTGTGCCTGATGCAGATGAAATTATGATTGATGCAAATTTGACCAATTCACCTTGTTTTAATACACCGGAAGGATCTATAGTCTCGAGTGTTACTGGTGGAGCTGGAAGTTTTGAATACAGTTGGAGTACAGGCTCACAAAATCCTAATTTATTTAATTTATTGCCAGGGATTTATACGCTCAGTGTCACCGACTTGAATGGATGTAGTAACGAGGAAATTTTTGAAATTACTGCTCCGTCACCTTTGGAAGTAGAGTCTGCCCTTGTTCAGCCAAGCCCAGGAAATAGCGATGGGAGCATATTGTTGAATTTGAGCGGAGGAACGCCTAGTTATACTTTTAGTTGGGCCGATGGAAGTATCGGCAATTTTAGAGAAAATCTTGCTCCGGGTACGTATGTAGTGACCATTACAGATGCTAATGATTGTACAAGAGAAGATATCTTTGTTTTAGAAAATACAACAGCGATCAAAGAGGTGAAAGGATTGATTCATTTTGATTGTTTTCCTAACCCGAATGATGGTCAATTTATGCTTGATATTGAGATGACTGAAATAAAAACTTTTGAAGTTAATATTTACACAGTGTTAGGAGAGAAGTTGCTTTCGCAAAAATACAGAGGCCTTGAAGTAAGGATACCTATTAATTTGAAAGGATTGGCTTCGGGGATTTATTGGGTCAGCTTGTTGGTGAATGGAGAACATGTGATGAGAAGAGTGGTGGTCAATTGAAATGGAATAATTTAAAGTGAAAGTAAAAGTAAAGCTGTGCTCCACATTTTATTTAGAATCTTTAAATAGTTTCATGAGTTAAATGGGTGGAGTAATCCAATACTTCAAAATCCTGATGATAATATTCGATGACCATTTCCTTGAAATGAGCATCCTCAAGATATTGATCTATTGAATCAGTGTAAGAGGAAGTGTTGAGATGAGGGATGTGAAAAGGGGGGAGTTTTAGCTGTGCTCGAAGATGAGCCATATCTTCAGCTAAAGATTCAAAATAGATAATATAATCGACGGGTTGATTAGAAAGATGGTGTTTGATATAATCTACCTGCGGGCGAATGGCAAAAGGTTCTTGTTTAAGTAATTCGAAATATTGAGGAAGTTTTAGTTGATGTATAAAAGGATATTTTTTAAAATAGAATCCGCGATAACTTTCTTGAGTATGATAGCAAAAAGAACTTTTCAAACGATCCAAGGGATGTCTGACAGAGACCACTGTTGTATATTTTTCCCATTCTTTTGCACTTATGAGGAATGAAGGAGTGAGATGGACATTGTCAGAATCATTGAGTCCCAATACTTTTTTAAATGAAGTGCCCGCAGTCCTAGGATTATGGATAAATAGTAAATTCAAATCTTTGTTGACAAAGCAATCTTTGACATTCTCGAATTTCGAAACAGGTGAGTATAAATGAAATAATCGAATGAGCAAGGAATAATCTGTAGTATAGACTGTATCTAATAACGTTGACTTTAAGGACATGATTTTATTTTGGGGTCAAATATAATGAGCTAATGTGATCAAATCATTTCCTACTTATTATCATATCTTTAATTTGGTGTTAA
Organism: uncultured Saprospiraceae bacterium; assembly: GCA_964441245.1. Taxonomy (GTDB): domain Bacteria; phylum Bacteroidota; class Bacteroidia; order Chitinophagales; family Saprospiraceae; genus JALZUU01. Next base: position 14,129 of record CAYTVR010000156.1, read on the forward strand.
GAATAGATGTGTTGAATCAATGAATGTTGGAATAACTGAATTTTGAATGACTTTCTGGCGTGTTGAATGATTGAATGTTGGATGGTGTCTTCTATCAGAAAAGTCGTAAAGTTGATGCTTTATAGTTTGCTTAAAATGTTAGATAAATCATTCTAAGCGAGGAATTGAATAAACATGGAATTGGACTAGCGATGTGGAATAGTGACGCCTTTTGGCGGAAGACCCGCGAATCCTGAAAGCTATCGGGATGGGCTGGGGAAGGGGCCGAGCGAACAGCGAGCTATGTAACGTAGCGACCGTAGGGAGGCCTATTATAATATTCAATATCCATTAAATCAATATAGAATATAGATTGACCTTCTGGCGTGTTAAATGATTGAATGTTGGAATAACTGAATTTTGAATGACCTTCTGACGTGTTTGTAGTTAATTATTAATTGACGGTGATGGTGAGGTAGTCGGTGATGGTGATGAGTCTTGGTTCATCGTTGTTGATATGGTCTTCGTTGAAGGCGGTAAAGCGTAGGCGGTAATTACCTGGGGTATTAAATTCAGCGGAGGTAGCTCTTGTATTTGGATTAGAAAACAATACATTTCCGGGGCCTTCTTCTAGGTGCCATTCGACTCGCCAAGAGGTATTGATTTGATTATCATCTTCTACTGATCCATTGAGATTGATGGATGTGCCGACGGAAGTTATTTGATCATTTCCAGCTTCTGCAAAATAACCTTGATCAGTGCCAGGCCATGGCCAAGGAGGTGTTTGCATGGCAGGAAAATGTCTTCTATAAAAATCCAATCGACCGTTCCAATATTCTTCAGGATGACTGTGTCCAAGGTCTTTTACTTGTATCAATGTCTTGGGACCGCGTAATTGGTTGAAAGCTGCGAAGACAGATTCGGAAGGACAAATGGTATCGATATATCCTGTAATGCCTAGTGCAGGACCATTATATCTTTTGGAAAAATGGACTGCGTCTATATATTGTGTGGCGATGCTAGTTGCGGTTTGATGAGTAGGAGAGTCGTCGCTAATATTTCCGGATTTATTAAGATAATATGGAAAACCGCTGGCTCGATCAAATTTGAGACCGTTGTGTTGACAAAGTGCAGAGTTACTGAAGACTAATAATTTGACTCTTGGATCAAGTCCGGCCAAGATCATCGATAAGCCGCCACCCTGACTCACTCCGTTAACCCCCAAACTTTCTCCATCAAAGTCAGAACGTGAAAAAACATAATCGATGGCTCGAACTCCAGCAAGGATGGCGAGGCGATAATATAAACTATCTCGATTGGTGATGACATCTGGTTCATAGGCATTGGGATCTTCCTCTTCTGGGTCAACATTATGAATACTGAGGGAAACAGATATCGCACCTCCACGTTCAGCCAGAGAATTAGCTGTACCAGTGAGTCCTGCACCTGATCCATATGGAGGAAGAGAAATGATGGCAGGGAAAGGTCCGTCAGATTTCGGAATAGAGATATACCCATGAACTCGACGATTCCATACGGTGGCTAAACTCATTTTATATATGGTCGTGTATTGATCTTCCTCTTCAAGAGATAATTGAGCATCAATAGGAACAGCAGCTAATTCGTTAAGTGCAGATTGCCAAAAGGCATCAAAGTCTTCTGGTTCGGCTTCAAGGGGTTCAATTTCAAAAGGAGAAACCGCAGCTCCAACGGTATAGGATTGGTTGTTTTTTTGAACGGTACATAAGACGACACCGGGAACATTGGCTTGATATAAAATAGGAGTGGAGTTACCACTTTGTAAGTCAATGGTGCCGCTTTGAAGGATGGTCGCATATCGATCACTTCGAATCCAATAGCTAGCAGTTCCGCTGCTGTTGGCTTCAACGTTGAATTGAATCGTTTCTTGAACATCATATACAGCAGAGGATCGATCGACCCTTAAATCAATCTGTGCGTGAGCATTGGTTAGGTATAAGAATAAAAAAGCTAGGCTGAAAAAGATTCGAAAGATATAAATGCTGTTTTTCTTAGTATGTTGCTTCATGATAAAGTAGATATTTGGATCGAATGAAAACAAAGCTATTGAAAAGTGGGGAGAAAAGCTTGAAATGCAGCTTTTAATTGGCTAAAAATCAGGAATTTAGTATTGGAATTTTAATTTATATGATTTTTATAAAATGGGAAATAGATTTGATGTAAATAAAAAGGTGATTTCTTTTAATCTTTTTCTGATAAGCGCTTGATTTTTACAAAAGTCTTAGTTACCTTTGTGGCCGCTGTTAAAGAAAGCTTTAACACTCTTACAGGAGAGATGGGTGAGTGGCTGAAACCACCGGTTTGCTAAATCGACGTGCTCCGAAAGGGGTACCGCGGGTTCGAATCCCGCTCTCTCCGCAAATGATATA
>CAYTVR010000157.1:0-16224 GCA_964441245.1 uncultured Saprospiraceae bacterium
TATCTCGTTGATAGTGCGGGTGTTTATTTGCCGATGCAAGATGAGATATTTCCTGACAAGGAACACTTCGGCAGAATCTTTCGAAACAATGCTAGGATGAGCAGTATGGGCATTAACCAAATTGCAGCCATCATGGGCAGCTGTGTGGCTGGTGGAGCTTACCTTCCGATCATGTCAGATGAAGCATTGATTGTTGATAAAACAGGATCTATATTTTTAGCTGGACCTTATTTGGTCAAAGCCGCTATCGGTGAAGATGTCGATAAAGAAACTTTGGGCGGAGCTACCACCCAATCTGAAATTTCGGGCGTCACAGATTATAAGATGAAAGATGATGCAGAATGTTTGGATACCATCAAAAAACTGATGAGTCAGATCGGTCATGCCCAAACAACAGGATTTGATCGAATAGAAGCCAAGCCTCCCAAGTCAGATCCAGAAGACCTGTTGAAAATTTTTCCAGAGTTGAGTACCAAGCCTTACAATAGTCGAGATTTAATCAAGTGTATCGTTGATGATTCAGAATTAACTGAATACAAAAAAGACTATGGAAAAACCATCCTTTGTGCTTATGCTAGAATCGATGGTTGGTCTGTAGGTATCGTGGCGAATAATCGACAGGTAGTGAAAACCAAAAAAGGAGAAATGCAATTTGGTGGGGTTATCTATTCTGATTCTGCGGACAAAGCGACTCGATTTATCATGACCTGTAATCAGAAAAAAATTCCTCTAGTTTTTCTTCACGATGTAACTGGTTTTATGGTCGGTACTCGATCTGAACATGGTGGAATCATTAAGGATGGTGCAAAAATGGTCAACGCTGTTTCTAATTCTACGGTTCCAAAATTCAGTATCGTCATGGGTAATTCTTATGGTGCTGGAAATTATGCTATGTGTGGAAAAGCTTATGATCCTAGACTGATTGTCGCCTGGCCTACTGCCAAAATTGCGGTGATGGGTGGACCACAAGCAGCGAAAGTATTGACTCAGATTCAAGTGTCTACACTAAAAGGTAAAGGCCAAGAAGTTGATCCTGATGCAGAAAAACAATTGTTTGAAACAACAAGGGATCGTTATACCAAACAAACTCAACCTTACTACGCTGCTGCACGACTTTGGGTCGATGCCATCATCCATCCTTTAGAAACTCGGAATATCATCTCTTTAGGAATTGAAGCCGCTAATCGAGCACCTGTCGAAAAATTTAATGTAGGCGTTTTGCAAACATAATTCCTTGTTTTTATGTTCTACAAAAAATGGCTTAAGCAAAATAAAGATGGATAGCAAAGTAAGAACATGGTTTAAAAAAATAGGGATTGCCGGTTTTCTTTTTTTCTTAATCAAAGGACTGGTCTGGATTGGTGTTTTTTTGTTTGCCGGGAAGTGTGCGGTGGGGTGATTGAATCTTAGTATAAACTGAACTTGGATGAAAGATTGGAAAAAATATATGGGTGCTATTTTGATTTTGTGTGGGCTATTCACGAATGGTTTTGCGCAAGCAAAATTGACGATTCAGAATAGCGATCATCTTTTTCCAAAACTCCATACAACGACGATAACTCCTACTCTAACTTCGCTTTTATCCTTGAATCCTATTGTTGATGCACCTCATTTTCAACTACCATCCAACAATAACACTTCTTGTATGCTTGCGCCAAAAGCTTATAATTATCACTTGCTCGGTGCCTTTTGCAAAATAGATGTCCAATTAGAAAAGATGGTTAAAATGCCCGTCAAATTTCGATTAGGAACGGTTAACTATGTGGATAAGTTGGAAGGAAAAGGAAAGGGCCCGAATTATTAATGCTGCTTTAACTTAAAGCACAAAAGAAATCCAAAAGATCTCGTTTTATAATTAAGCTAGCTATTCAAGTTTTATCTAATATCAAAAAGCGAATCCACTCCTACTGGTCTTGCGGTGTTAAACCCTTCGCCATAATCTACACCAATAAAACGGCCATGCACCTGACTTTTTGCAATGACAGAATCTAAGAAAGCTTTGCTTGAAATAGGCGATGAAGGTTCTTTTGATTTAGGGTCATAAAACTGTGAACTAAAAGCTTGGATACATTCCATTTTCTTATCCACAAATCCTGTAATATCTTGAACGAAGTCTGGTTCTAAAGTATAATCTTGAATATAGTGATAGACATTTTTGGGACGCCATTTATCTTGTAATTTTCCATCATCATAGGTTTCTATTTTTATAAGACCTGATAAAAAACAAGCTTCAGAAGTCATCAGTGCAGCACGCCCGTGATCTGGATGTCGATCTCTGACTGCATTGGCCAAAACGATCTCTGGTTGACATTGTCGAATGACTTCGATTATTTTGATTTTGTTCTCTGTGGTATTGAGAAAAAAGCCATCTTCCATGCCTAGGTTGATACGAAATGCTGCGCCCATGATTTTTGCGGATGCTTCCGCTTCCTTCAATCGAAGTGGTCCACTTCCTCTCGTTCCTAATTCTCCCTGCGTCAAATCTAACAAACCCACTTTCTTTCCCATTGCAATGTGTTTCAACAAAGTACCAACACAAGCCAATTCTATATCATCTGGGTGTACGCCTATGGCCAAGATATCTACTTTCATTTTTTAATCTTACTTATCTTGAACCATATAAGGAATATGAGTTCATCAAAAATTAAGAAAAATTTTATATGCCCTTTTATGCCTTTTATGGTTCAAGTTTATTTCACATAAAAACGGCTACAACAACTTCCGAATGGCCTTCTTCACTCGCCCAGCCGTCGGGCTAGTAATACTGTAAAAATAGTTGACCACCTCTCCATTTTTATCAATGAGGTATTTTTGAAAATTCCATTTAGGAGTTGCAGCAAATTTACCATTCTTTTTCTTATCACTAAAAAAATCAAACAATTCATTTGCATTTTTTCCTTTGACGTGAATTTTGTCAAAGATCGGATAAGTAGCTTCATATTTCAGCATACAAAATTGTTGAATCTCGGCTCCATTCAATGGCTCTTGTCCACCAAAATCATTCGACGGAAAGGCCAATATTTCGAAATCTTCCTCTCGGAATTCTTCGTATAATTTTTCCATATCTTCCAATTGTGGCGTGAATCCACATTTAGATGCCGTATTGACAATTAACAAAACTTTTCCTTTGTATTTTTCTAAATCAACAGATGCTCCTGTGATGTCTTTTACCGTAAATTGATGAATACTTTTTTCCATAGTTTGACTACATTTATTTGGTCAATGATTGATTTAAGGATTGCAGGACGCGTTTTCGCGAATCTTTTCTAATCCATTCGTTCAACTTGTATCACCAAATAAATTTGGTCAAGCATTATTTAGCAATAACAATTTTACGAGTAAAATAGCCTTCGCTAAACCGAACGATTAGAAAATAACTTCCTTGCGTCAGTTCTTGCATATCCATATGGAAATAGATTTCTTGGCCTGATTGTTTAATATTTTTTACTTTTTTTCCTAGAATATCAAATATTTGTAATTCTACCTCATCCCTTTGAGATAATTCCATAGAGAGCACAAAACGACCATTAGACGGATTTGGATATAGATCAAAGGATAATAAGTGTTCGATATTTTCAATGCCCGTAATGATGCTATTCAAGTCACCCACATATTCACTTGTACAACCGTTGGCATCTGTAACGGTCAGACTGTATTCACCATCACTCAAACCAGAAATGACATTTGAAGTCGCCCCTGTACTCCATTGATAAGCATATGGTAATACGCCTCCAGAAACGTTTGCCGCAGCAACACCATTATTCCCATTCGTAGCTGGAGTTCCATCAAAACCTGCATATAGTTTCGATGGCTCAGGAATGGTTACCGCACTCACTACATTACATCCATTGGCATCAGAAATGACGACAGAATAAGTACCTCCTGAAAGTCCTTCCAGATGAGTGCCGGTCATTCCATTGGACCAATTGATATTAAAAGGCGGAGTTCCATTCGTAATTTCCAAATCAATCTCTCCATTCATATCTCCATAGCAAACTATTATATTTGAAAAAGTACTTACCGATGGCGGAGTAGCTAGCGTAAGCGTTTCTGAAGCGATCTCTGAGCAGCCAAATTCATCGGTGACCGTCAAGGTATAAGTCCCTTCATTTAGGTTAGCTAAATCACTAGTCATTGCTCCATTACTCCATTGGTAGGTATAATTTCCGTTTCCGGAAACGGTGGCATCAATTGTTCCACCAAAGCCACAACCGCCACTTCCATTCAAATTCAAATTGATGGCTGAAGCCACGTTAAGTTCTATCGTATGTGTGGAGTCACAACCTTGGTAAGAAGTCGATTCATTGATTAATTGAGTAGACTCAAAATAAGTTGTCCCATTATAAATTTCACCCAAACAAAGGTTAACTGTTTCTGTGCTAAATACTTCACTAGCTGCAGCAACCGTGATTTCATCTATCCCTAAACAATTTTCTTCATTGGTAACAGATACACTATAGATACCAGCTGTATTAACCGGTGACAAGGGTGAAGTAAATCCATTGGACCAAATAATACTCGTGTAAATATTTTCGACTGAAAGTAATCCCGAAGCTCCCTCACATAAAAAAGCGTCTCCTTCAATTATTGGTTCTGGAACTTCATTTTCTATAACAGAAACAATATCCACACCAGTACAGCCACTATCATCCGTGACCGTTACGCTATAAAAACCACTTTGTGTAATTAAGTTGCTTTCCGCAAAAACATTATTGGACCAAATATAATTGTCGTAATCATTGGCTAAAGAAAGGGTGGTCGTTTCCCCAGGGCAAATATCCAAGACTCCCTCGATAGAAATAGATAACAATTCACTTTCTTCTACGATAAAAAAGCCAGAACTGATACAGCCATTAACATCTGTTACGGTTACACCATAAGTTCCAGGTTGATCAATTTCAATATTTTGTTCGATATCATTCGTAGACCATAGGTAGGATACATATCCATCATTCGTAGATAAGGTCGTGCTTCCTCCAGGGCAAATGGCAGGATCTCCACTAATGGCAGGTGGCGTAATCGCAATGGTTTCTACATTGATAGAAGTCATTCCATCACATCCATTTTCATCATTAACCGTTACGCTATACATCCCCGGTACATTTACTTCAATCGTCGATGTAGTCATTCCATTAGACCAAATATAGCTTGCAAAAGTATTTTCAAGTCCTAAAAAAGTAGCATTGCCGCTACAAATTTCGGCTTCTCCTGTAATGACCGGATTTAAAGATTCACTTTCAACAATTGTAAAAGCTGACATGCTTTGGCAGCCATTGACATCAGTGACTTCCAAGGTATACACTCCTGCAGCATCAATAATAATGGAAGAAGAAACGTCATTAGTTGACCAAAGGTAATTCGCGTAGACTTCACTTACACTTAACTCAATGGTACTCCCATCACAAATGGATTCATCTCCAATAATGGTCGGTGGTAGTATTTCAGCTTCGCTGATGGATACCGTCGTTTCACCACTACAACCACTCGCATCAGTCACCGTCAAACTATAATTACCCGGTTCAAATATTTCAGTTGTTGGAAGGAGCGATCCATTGGACCAGACATAACTGGCATAATTATCTCCAGCATCTAAAATTGTGGAGGAACCAATACAGATAGACGTTAGGCCATTGACCACTGGACTTAGGTTGTCACTTTCTTCTACAGTAAAACTATTGAAACTTTGACAGCCATTGATATCTGTAACAGTCAGTTCATAAGTTCCTGCGGAGTTAATATTGATGCTCGATGTCGTATTGGCATTGGACCATAAATAGCTAGTATAATTTGGATCAACGGATAAAATCCCTGAACTGCTAGGGCAGATTGTTTCACTACCACTAATTGCTGGAGGAGTTACCTCAAATTCTTCTACCGTAACTGAATTCATTTTAGTACAGCCACTTGCATCACTCACCGTTAAGTTGTAAACACCGGGTTCGCTTACCTCAATACTATTTCCAAAAGTTCCATCCGACCATTGGTATTTATCATACCCTTCATCAACACTTAACAATGTGCTTTCATTTTCACAAATACTCGTTGATCCAGTGATTACTGGAGGCAAAATAGCTCCCATTTCCAAAACAAAAGATTCCGTATTTGTACAGCCATTTTCATTGGTAACCGTGACGGAATAATTTCCAGGAAGATTGGTTACTAAAATCTCTTCAGTTGTTCCATTTGACCAGACATAAGTTTCGAATCCAGTACCGGGATCAATTTCAAACATTTCTCCTTCACAAATAGAAGTATTTCCTTCTAACTGAATCAAAGGAATTAGATTTTCTTCTACTAATATTTCCGCTGAATTTTCGCAACCTAGATTATCCGTTACCGTCAAGCGGTAAATACCTCCGCTTGTAATTTCTAAAGTTGACTCGTTAGAGTTATTAGACCATAAATAATTGGCAAAACCACTATTTGCGCTAAGCATCACCGTATCTCCTTCACAAATAAAACTTGGCCCTGTCAATCCTGGAACGGCAGCACAATCAGAAATAAAAAATGCGGTAATTTCATCACCAGCAGTTAAACTCATATTAATCGCATTCGCCAATTCATTCGGGCCAAAAGCATTATTATTGACTTCCCAATGATCGAACGTCCATTCGTTTTCCGGCAAGGCAGTTAAATCAATTTCTATTCCACCAAAGTAAGTCGCCTCCCAAGGATATTCCGTTCCGATGGCTGTATTGACTTGCACTTTTCCTGATAAAGGAGGTTCCACATTTATTATTATATCATAAGGGCCCGTGATTCCTTCATCTTCATAACAATCTCCTACTTGTTCGGCTATAACCGTACATTTATTTTCAATTTCATTTCTCAAAAATGCTAAATTTTCTTCCCATTCAGATATACTTCCTCCCCAACGATCCACTTGTCTTTGCATCTCTGGTTCTAACTCCGCTACCATTTCATCCAAGTATCCCAACATACTTTCACAAGTAAAAACAGTACTCGCCAAATCTGCATAACGATTGATGTACATCTGTACAAATTCTTCATTTTCAAATAAAGCCACCAACATAGTTATGTGTCCAATTTCTGCTTCAGCATCATCATATATTCCCTCTACGTCACAAGGATCAGATTCCCATCCCGTAGATGGAAGTCCAGTATAATTTTGTCCAAGATTAAAAACATTGTCCATATCCCAAAGCGTATACCGCCACTTGGTCCCTTCTCCTTTTCTTCCTCGCCACCATTTGGTATTCCAGTTGAGCCAATCCGTATTGACGACAAAAGTATTGATGATGATGTAATCAATCAAACTACTGAGATCTAATTCACTAGCAACATAATCGAAATTAGAAGAGATGGATAAATCATTGTTGATCATAAAATCGTATAGAATTTCCCAGTCATTAGAACTCCCGTAACGTACATCCAGTCCACCCCAATATTCCAACATGTCTACGTGTTCTTCTTCTTGATCGTAATAATAATTGGTATAATCTGCATCCATTCGTTCCCGCATTTCATAGACGCCCCAATACTCGCCATTGACATACATGACGCAACGACTATAGCGACGCTTATCGACATTAAGTCCATTGATATCCGATAAAGATTGGACATAAACATCTCGAAGATGGCAACTTGGTCTCCCCCATTGAATATCACTTCTTGGATAATTATCAGAGGCTCCTGCTTTTAAAATAAAAACGTCAAAATCCGTTCGATCTGAAGTAGGAAAAAGCGGGTAATCAATTTTATTGGCATAGCCATAATAGTCTTTTACATAAAATCGAATCCCTCGTTGTGACAAATTCCATGAATCATTTCCATGACCTTTAAAGTGTCCTAACATCTCAAATTCGAAATCATCAGATGCATTATAATATTCAATGTGAGTAACATGTTCGCCATTATCCTCACCACTCAACAATGTACTTACTTCTGAAGAGGAAACTGAAATAACAGGAACCGTATGATCTTCATTGATAAAATAAGTATTCACTTCTGTAAAGCTAGGTGGGACTTCTGGATCATTACTATATACTTTTGCCTTGATAACTGTAGTCTCATCTAATTCAATTGGCCCCGTATACATACTGGAAGATGAGTTCGGTTCTCTTCCATCGGTCGTGTATCTAATTATTGTATTGGCTTCCGCCAAAATAGAAACCGATATATCTGATGTATAAAATCCCGGAGCCGTTTCAAAGATGGGTTTAGCAGCATATTCTTTCAAGGCATTGTTATTGGGAATATTAGGAGTCGGAAAATCAAATATTCCCCATTCGGTACTTCCATCTTCTACTCTTCCACGAGAATGGTTGGTTTGATTGGAAATGACGATTTGGATGGCATCTAAAACCGTTGAATCAGGAGAAGAAAGTACAATGTATTCGTTTTTGGATTGGGTCAACTTAAATCCAGCATGCAAACCTCCGGGCGTATATTGATCTCGCCCCGTTGCATAAATCAACAAGTGATCTCCAGCATTGATGCTGACACCATTGGGAATTTTCCATTTCGTTAATCGACTGATATTATCTGAAAGATAGTAGCCAGATAAGTTGACGTTATTCGAACCAGTATTATATAATTCTATCCAATCGGCATTGTCTCCATAATTATCAAAATAGAAATTACGGTTGGCCGCTGAAAATTCATTAATCAAAACTTGCGAATAAATACTTAATGAACTCAGCAATAAAAATAGAATTAAATACCCAGTTTTGGGAAGGGGTAGTTTAGTCATTGGTAGCTTTAATTGTTGTTAATAATTGTCCTTAAAATCGAAAAGTAATATAAGATTTTTTTCTGGCAAAGAAGAAGGAATGAGGAGACAATCCAGCAATAGTCAGATAGACTTCAAAATGAAAGGATTAAAAGTTTAGGAATATGAAAATAATAACTTGTAACAAAGGTGAGGAATTATTAATTACACGTTCCTTAGAATTTAAAGAATGAAGGCTACTTGATTGCGAAATTAACAATAGCAGTAGCCTTCATTCTTTAAACACATTTCGAGATATTACCAACGGATCAATGCGGAGCCCCAAGTAAATCCACTACCAAAAGCAGCCAAACAAACAAGGTCACCGTCTTTAACTTTTCCGGCTTCCCAAGCTTCGCACAAAGCAATGGGTACAGATGCTGCGGTGGTGTTCCCGTATTTCTGAATGTTGTTCCAAACTTGATCATCATTGAGTCCTAATAATTTTTGGACATATTGACTGATTCGAAGATTGGCTTGATGCGGAATGAGCATATCCAAATCGGCTGGTGTCTGTCCATTTTTTGTCAAAGCTTCCATGATGACTTCTGGGAACTTTTGAACCGCAAATTTAAAGACCGCCTTTCCTTCCATATTCGGATAATAATTTTCATCCGACCACATTTTTTCCGTAAGGAAAGCTCCACCATATTCTTGATCTGGGAAACCAAATTTTTCCGTTCCTAAATGTACTCCACCATGACAACCGGGATTGATATAAGCTAATTTTTCTGCATAATCTCCATCTGCATGTAAATGAGTGGAAAGGATTCCTTTTCCTTCTTCTTCTGTTGGTTGAATGATTGCCGCGCCAGCACCATCTCCAAAAATAACCGTTACATTTCGACCTCGAGTCGAAAAATCTAATCCAAAAGAATGCACTTCCGATCCAACTAACAAGACATTTTTATACATCCCTGTTCGAACGAATTGATCAGCAATAGACAAACCATATAAAAATCCGCTACATTGATTTCGAATATCCAATGCACCGATCCCATTCATGCCCAATGCACGCTGCAACAACACGCCACATCCTGGAAAATAATAATCTGGACTTAAGGTGGCGAAAATGATAAAGTCTACATCTGCGGCGGTGATTCCTGCTCTTTCGATGGCAATTTTTGCGGCTTCTGCTCCTAGTGTTGAAGTGGACTCTTTATGCTTTTCAGCGTAGCGACGTTCTTGAATTCCTGTCCGTTCTTGAATCCATTCATCCGAGGTATCCATTACTTTACTCAGGTCATCATTGGTCACTATTTTACTAGGCACATAACTGCCTATTCCTCCTATTTTTGATTGTAGCATGTGTATTTAATTTCGTTAATTTGGTTTATTCCGATCGTTTTCAAATATACCTTCAAGGCCATTTTTCGTAAAAACGACTGGAAAAATCGAAATTTTTATGCTCTTTTCAAAAGAAAGGGAAATATTATCTGGCTGAGAAAGGATATTTTGTCGGTTCTTTATGATTTCATTTGGTCAAAATATATAATGAAGTTGAAGTTTTTACGCTTTCAAAGCTTTGCTTTGACAACCAAATAAATTTGGTGGACCAAAATACCAAACGAAATCATTTAGCTCCATTTTGTCGGGTTTTGGTGATCTATACGCTAGATCTTTTAGCTTAAAACATTAAAAAAGGAACTCCCCGAGATGATTTCTTCAAGGAGTTCTCCATAACAATAGTGTATAAAAATTGACTTTAACTTATTGACTTAATACGAATCATAGCTTGCAACTTTTGTCACATTAAAGCACACAACTATATGCCCGATGACAATTCGCCTAAAAGTCAGCAAAACGCTTGTCAAAAAAACTTATTGGCTTCTTCTCTTTGAACCTCTGGGTTCAAGCAGCGCTATCCTCAAACAATTTTTTGACAGGCCTCCCTCCCCAATATCGTGAACTAACGTGATACATCGTCCCCTTGAGTAGAGGTAGTTCATTTGTCTACAAGAAAAAGGGATTCTGCTCTAAAATTTCAATTAAATGCCGAAAAGGAAACGAGTAAGGACGGATTGATACATTCGTTTGAATTCGATATTCATATTTCAAATTGACCTTTTAGTACTTGTTAAAAGATAGTTCGTACTAATCGCCAACCTTTTTGCTAAAAAACTTATATTTTTATAAGATGTTTCAATTAGAAAAAACCTATCAAGGTTGGTCGATGGAAAGGCTTACCCGTCATATCATTTATTGGACGGCTTGGCTGCTTCTTTTTGCCATCACGAATAGCACCTATAATGACGGGAGTTTTTTAAATTGGGTAAAAGTGGAGTTATTGGTCATGTGTATCAAATTACCTTTCGCTTATTTTGTGATGTATTATTTGGTGCCTAATTATTTATTTCCTAAAAAATATTTACGCTTTTTTCTGAGCTTTTTGATCCTTGCATTCATTGGTGGATTTGCAATTTGGTCTTGCTTTTTAATGATTATTAATCCTTGGATTCTTAGTGCTTGTGGCAATTTTTTTTGGTCTGGAAAAATCATTTATAAAATGATTGACTTAATGTATATCGCTTCTGCTCCCGTGGTTTTAAAAATGTACCAAAGACAATCCCTTCAAGAAAAAAGAGCAACTCAATTAGTTGAACAAAAATTGGGAGCGGAGCTGACGATTTTAAAAAATCAATTGCACCCTCACTTTCTTTTTAATACCCTAAATAATTTATACTCTATGGTTTTGACGAATCATCCTAAAGCTTCCGACGTGGTCGTCCGTTTGTCTGATATGATGAGTTACATGCTATACGATTGTGAAAGGAATCTAATTGATTTGAATAAAGAAATTGGTAATTTGAAGAACTATATTGAGTTGGAAAAATTGAGATATGGAAAACGATTGGATATTTCCTTTGAAACCGGTGGCGATGTAGCCACTAAATCAATTGCACCTTTATTGTTATTGCCTTTTTTAGAAAATGCTTTTAAACATGGTGTTGAAAAAAACGAACAATCTTCGTGGGTTAGAATTAATCTTTGGATTGAAAAAAATACGCTTACTTATTTAGTCGAAAATAATATTCCAGAAAATGGACCAGATGATGTGCCCAAAATGCAAAGTGGTATAGGACTAGCGAATGTCAAAAAACGTTTAGAATTATTGTATCCAAATGATCACCAATTAGAAATAATCGAAAATGAAACTTTTTTAATAAAATTAAATCTAAACTTAAACAATGAAATGCCTAATCATTGATGATGAAGAAATGGCCGTTAAAGTGATTGAAAATCATATCGCACATATTGATGGCTTGGAAGTAGTTGGCATTTATTATAATGCGATGGATGCTTTTTCTGCGCTGCAAAAGCAAGCCGTAGATTTATTATTTCTAGACATTCAAATGCCAAAAATGTCTGGTTTGAGTTTATTAAAAGTACTTCCACACAAACCACATGTTATTCTAACAACTGCTCATCGCGAATTTGCTTTGGAAGGTTTTGACCTTGATGTGGTAGACTATTTACTCAAGCCGATTTCTTTGGATCGATTTTTAAAATCCGTAGGCAAGGTCTTTCGTTTAGAAAACAATACCATTCCGATTTTGCCAAATCCAATTCCAACAACTAAAAGTGATCCAGCCTTTTTTTATATCAAAAGCGACAGACAGTTTATTAAAATTTTTCTAGAGGATGTACTCTATATTGAAAGTTTGCGCAACCATGTAAAAATCATTACCACAAAAGGTAACTATACGACGCTACTCGGCATTAGTCAAATGGAACAAAAATTACCACCTCAACATTTTCTCAGAATCCATCGAAGTTTCATTATTTCACTTTCCAAAATCAATAGCTTTACGCAAACAAATCTAGTCATCGGTGAAAAAACACTAGCCATTGGATTAAGCTACAAAGAAGAGGTATTAAAAAGATTAGAAGCCAATTTGATTTAGGAAGTAGAATAACTTACAACAGTTTTACTTTACATTAAAAAGGCTCATGCTACTCCAACCAAATTCCCCCTTCTCTCGACATACTTACAAGTCAATAATTTGCCTCCAAATTAGAAGCTATTCCCATTTATTTTTATCTTACCAATCGAATTATTTTTTTATACCTCAAAAAACAAATTCATGGATTTCTTTAAAATGATAAAAAGTATCATCCAAAAAATATTGGGCAATAAAAAGAAAAAAGATAATGATTCATAAATAGATCAATTACGCCCACTGTATTTTATTTAGATAATACATCACGCCTTTCGGCAAAAAAAATACGATGACACCACAACGCCCTAGCCTTTCCGTAAAAATCATTTATGCCCTTGGACAACTTGGTTGGTCCTTGACTAGCTTTGGTGCAGCGAATTTATTGGTCTATTTTTATTTCCCTCCGGAGACTAGCGAGTCCACAGCAGCCTTTCCGAATTTTATTTATCAAGGTGCTTTGTTTGGTGTCATTGCGATTTTAGGTCTGATCAATTTTGGTGGACGAATCTTTGATGGTTTTACAGATCCTCTGATCGCCAATTGGTCAGATCGAAAAGTATCTAATTTTGGGAAACGACGTTTTTTTATGGCATGGTCTGCCTTGCCTTTTGCTTTGTTTTCTTTTCTGATTTTTTATCCGATTAGTGCATCTATAACAACGAATACGATTTGGCTCTTTTTCACTGTATTTGCATTTTTCTTATTTATGACCATTTATGTCGTTCCCTATACCGCTTTGATCAGCGAATTGGGACATCACCCAGATGATCGAATGAGCATCAGTACTTTGATTTCAGTCACTTGGGCCATGGGTTTTTTGATTGGAAATTCTGCTTATGCTCTCCAAGGTCATTTTGAAAATACGATGACTTCCACCGAAGCTTTTCAAGCAGCTATTGCTTGTTATGCCATCATTGGATTTCTTTTCTTATTGGTTCCTGTTTTATTTTTAAAAGAGAATAAATATTGTTTACAGAAGCCTACTCAAAACGATACTTTAGCAGCGCTTTCTTCTACTTTTCAAAATAGAAATTTTCGGTTTTTTATTTTTTCAGATTTACTCTATTGGTTGTCTTTAACCTTTATTCAATTGGGCGTTAGTTTTTATATCACTATACTGATGGGTTTAGATAAAACTTATGCGACAGGATTTATGACCATCGGTTTTTTGAGTAGTTTTTTGTTGTATGTACCGATCAATATGTTGGTCAAACGTTGGGGTAAAAAACGATTATTGATCTATGGTTTTTTGATTTTTAGCTTGGTCTTTGGTGCCACCTTTTCCATTCAATGGATACCACTTCCGCAAATGTTGGTCTTTTATACTTTAGCGATTTTGTCGGCTTTTCCATTGGCGATTTTTGGAATTGTACCCAATGCGATCATTGCAGATATCATCTATGAACATGAAGCAAAAACTGGTGAACAACAAGCGGCAATGTTTTACGGAAGTAGAAATTTCATGATGAAAATGGGCATCGCTTTAGCCAATTTAATTTTTCCTTCTTTACTCCTTCTCGGAAAAAGCATGGACAATCCATTAGGCATACAACTCTCAACTTTATTGGCCCTCATTTTTTGTTTAGTTGGATATTGGGTATTTTTGCAATATGAAGAAACCGTCGCTTAGTTTAAGAAATAACTTGACTTTTACCGTCAAAATATTATCGACTTTTTTCCTTTGCTCTTCGCTATTTTTTGCCTGCAATCGTCCTTTGACCAAGATCAACGAATATCAAGAACCCAAAGGTTTTTGGTATCAAAACGATGCATTTGATTTAAAAGAACTAGACACTCCTTTACGCACAGATGGTTTGTATTTTCGGATTATCGATACGGATGCTTTTGGAGATAATTTTCAAATGTTTCGGTTTTATCCAGATGGTCTTGTCATCGAATATAGTGTTTACAATACCCCCGATAAAGTTGCCGATCTCGACAAAGTCACTGAACGAAATATTCACGGCTACTTTGAAATCCAATCTGATTCGCTCTTCTTTACCACGAAAGTGTACTATGACCACCACCCTACCTTTTACAAAGGGGAAATTTTTCAAGATTCCTTGGTGCTTCATTTCCAAAATTATCATAAGAAAATAGAAGGACAAGATGTTTTTTATTTTTTGAAAAAACGGATATAGTATGCCGGCCTCATCTATGAGTTGAGACTCCATCAACTTATCATGTTAAACAATATAGTTCCAACAAATGCATCAAGGCAAAGCCTTGGAAAGGGCATTTTAAAAATAATATTGATTTTTTTATGGAATCTGAAGGGGTATCACGTCTTATTATAGCAATCGCGATTTATAAGTATTGCTTAGAACATGTTCAAATGAAGATATTTCATTCCAAAATGATTTTCTGAAAATCGAGTAAAAAACATTAACTTTATAGCAAAAATAGAATACAACCATGGTGATAGAGAAAGCGCAGGAAGCATTGAAGAAATATTTTGGGTATGATGAGTTTCGACCAATGCAAGCGGATATTATTCAAGCAGTCTATGAGAAAAAAGATGCCCTGGTACTCATGCCAACGGGAGGAGGGAAATCCATCTGTTTTCAGATACCAGCCATTACAATGGACGGCATATGTATCGTCGTTTCTCCACTGATCTCTTTGATGAAAGATCAGGTCGAAAGTTTGAAAGCCAACGGGATCGCAGCTTCTTTCTTGAATAGTTCACAGACTTCAGAAGAACAAAGATTTGTAGAAGATGAATTATATCATGGTCGAGTAAAATTATTATATGTCTCTCCCGAGAAAATGGTCTCACAAGGTTTTCTTCCTTTATTAAAAAACTGCCAAGTTAATTTATTTGCTATCGATGAAGCACATTGCGTTTCCTCTTGGGGTCATGATTTCCGACCGGAATATGTACAAATGCAATTTCTAAAAAGACAATTCCCTGAAGTTCCTATGATTGCCTTGACGGCAACGGCTGACAAAATTACTCGAAAGGATATCGTCGGGCAATTGAACTTAAATAATCCAGAAATTTTTATCGCTTCTTTTGATCGACCGAATATCAGCTTGGAAGTCCGACCTGGGCAAAAACGAATTGAGCAGATTATAGCTTTCATCAAAGAACGTCCTAATACCTCTGGAATCATTTACTGCTTAAGCAGAAAGAATACAGAAGATATCGCCAAAAAATTGACGGCCAAAGGAATCGCCGCTGACTATTACCACGCTGGAATGAGCGACGTGCAACGAAGTAAAGTTCAAGAAGAATTCATCAATGACAACTTGCCTATCGTTTGTGCGACCATTGCATTTGGAATGGGAATCGATAAGTCGAATGTACGCTGGGTCATTCATTATAGTTTGCCTAAAAACATGGAAGGCTATTACCAAGAAATTGGTCGAAGTGGTCGAGATGGAGTAAAGGCAGAAACTATCTTGTTCTACAGTTTTAGAGATGTCATTGTACTACGAGAAATTCTGACACAAAACAAAAGTGAGAATGAAGCAGTTCAATTGGCCAAACTAGATCGCATTCAACAATATGCTGATTCCCTCATTTGTCGGCGAAAAATATTACTCAAT
>CAYTVR010000158.1:0-12957 GCA_964441245.1 uncultured Saprospiraceae bacterium
CGGAGCGAATTCTAATCCTATTTTCATGAATAATATGATGTCTAATTCACATTATATTCATAAAGAGTGTGGTCAAGATGATGTTTGGCATTCCGAAGGAAATAATTCACCCGTAGGAGGTCATGTATCCGATGACTTTCACGTATATGGCGCACATTGGAAAAGTGCCAATCAAATTGATTTCTACATTGATGGGAATAAAAAGCATACTATTTTTCCGAGTACAGCTGAAAGTAATTTGCCCTTTGCACGCCCAATGTCTATGCACATGGTTACAGAAACCTATGACTGGATAAATCCGCCTTCAACATCAGATTTGAATAATAATGCTAGAAACACGACTTATTATGATTGGGTACGTTCCTATTATCTAACCGACGTAGATCAAGCCTTGACCTCAGGTGGTGGGAATGTGATACTGAATGGAGGTTTTGAAACGGGTGATTTTACCAATTGGGTAGGATGGGGTGGTGCTCCTCGTGAAGTAGTCAATGACAATAATGTCCACAGCGGTAATTATGCGGTTCATATTGTTGGAGCAGGTGCTCCAGAACAACAAATAACTTTAAACCCAAACACGACTTATACCTTGTCCTGTTTTGGAAAAGCAATTGCAGGAGAAATCTCATTAGGTGTTAAAGAGAGTGATGCTGGGCAAACATTATTGAATAGTGTTGAATTTTCGGAAGCGAACTATACTCAGAAGTCTATTGAATTTACAACAGGAAATCAGGTCGACGTGAAAATCTATTTTTATGCAGAAGCTGGAGAAGAAGGTTATGCAGATGATTTTGTCTTGACGGAGGTCGGAAGCCCCATTGATTTAGTCATGCCCTTTGAACCTAGTCTTGAGTTTTATGCGAATCCAATTTACCAAACATCAACCAATACTTTTTTAACAAAAATAGAATATAAAGCGAGTGTTGATCGTGATTTATATATTGAATTATCGAATAGCTCAGGAACCGTCATCAGTTCAAAAACAATCAATGCCTTTGCCGGATACGGTAAGAAACCAGAACCTTTACCAGTTACCGCCTCGCTCGTAAATGGCGAGAACTATACCTTGACGGTTCAACTTTTGCCACAAGGAAATACCGATGATATACTTGCAGAAACGAGTTATCAATTTACCGATTTAGTGACTTCTACGACGGACTTAGCATCGAATGGTCAATTAAAAATTAGTCCTAATCCTTCTCATGATATATTAAGAATAGAAGGAAATGATTTCAGAAATTTTACTATTTTTGATCAGATTGGGAAGATGCTGAAAAAAGGAAACATTCAAGAGAATAATACTATCCAGATTATGGATTTGGTACCTGGATTATATATTTTGGAAATAGGATTAGAAAGACAACTTTTTGTTAAAATCTAAGATTTTTTATTTTATGTAGAATGATTGGATTAATGAAAAATAGGCTCTTTATGATTTCATTTGGTCTAAATAATTTAGAAAGTGTTTTTACCTTTTTAAAGCTTCGCTTCAATAACCAAATTCATTTGGTTAACCAAAAAATACCAAACGAAATCATTTAGCTCCGAAAAATACTTGAATTATTTCAATTTTGAATGTCTATACAAGCAGGATTTGTCGGAGAACCAGAATTAAAAGACATACATACACAACTTAATAAAATGAAAAGACGAACCTTCTTACATAAAACTAGCATAACTGCTGGTGGCTTGACCGCTTTCTCTGGTCTAAGTTTCAATATTATCAATAAAGATAAACCTGTAGAGGATCTCATTATTGGTCATGGTGATTTTCGTTACAAAGTATATAAAGATTGGGCGAAGATTAGTCCTCAATTTACTCCTTTATTTAATTGTCATGAAATGGTGATGGATAGTAAAGGAAGGTTGATTATGGTCGGGGATAATGTCAAAAACAATATTTTAGTTTTTGATCGTTCTGGTAAGCTGTTAGACGCTTGGGGAACGCAATTTCCTGGAGGACACGGATTGACATTGAGCAAAGAAGGAGAGGAAGACCATCTTTTTATTGTGGATTGTGGTTGGTTTCAGGATAAAAACGCCAAATGGCATAAACAGGCGGGACAAGTAGTGAAAACCACCATTGATGGAAAATTAATCTTTAACATTGGTCACCCCAAAACTATAGGTATCTATAAAAAAGACGAGCCTTTTATGCCCACTGAAGTGGCCGTTGCACCTAACGGTGATTTTTATGTAGCAGATGGATATGGATCAGATTATATCATTCAATACAATGCTGACGGAGAATATATTCGACATTTTGGTGGGAAGCACAATGAAAACAAAGACCATAATTTGAATAATGCTCATGGAATTACAGTTGATACGCGAGACCCTAATAATCACGTATTGATCATTACTTCTCGAAACGATCATTCCTTTAAGTATTTTACTCTAGATGGAAAATATCTAAAAACGGTTCGTTTGCCTGGAGCATTTGTTTGTCGTCCTGTCTTAGATGATGAAAATATTTATGCAGGTGTATGTTGGTCTACAACGCGAGAAGGAAAAGGCTGGCAACGCAATACTGGATTTATCACTATCTTAGATGGCAATAATAAAGTAATTTCCAATCCTGGAGGAGAAGCTCCTATTTACAAAGACGGTATTTTACAACAAATGTATCAGGCAGAAGGAAAAGAAAAAGTTTTTAATCATGGACATGATGTTTGTATTGACGGAGATAAAAATGTGTATGTTTGTCAATGGAATGCCTACCAAACACCTCCTGTAAAATTAGAACGCATATAAATGGATGGACTTTTAACTTTTTTTGGACGCTTTCATCCATTGATAGTACATCTTCCTATTGGAATGTTGATGTTGGCCTTTTTGATGGAAGTCGTTTCCTATAAAGATGAATATAAAAAACTAGAAGTTGCTATACCTTTCGCCCTGCTATTGGGTAGTCTGAGTGCAGCAGCTGCGGGATTTTTGGGTTATCTACTTTCCTTTAGTGGAGACTATGACATAGATATGTTATGGTGGCATCAATGGTTAGGAATCGGTGTAAGTATTATAGGTTTTATTTGTTTTTATCTAAAAACAAAATCGACCAAACGGAATGCAATGGTATCGCAATCATTGCTGATGATGTTTCTTTCTTTTACTGGGCACTTGGGAGGAAATTTGACTCATGGCGAAACTTATCTCACCGAATATGCTCCTTGGACCAAGAAGAAAGAAAAATTACCGCCGCCAACTTCTGTAGACTCTGCTTTTGTTTTTCAACATGTGATTCAACCCATTTTAGAAAGAAAATGTGTGAGTTGTCATAATGATGGAAAGCGTAAAGGTGAACTCCGAATGAATACTCCTGAAAATTTACTCAAAGGAGGCAAACATGGGGCTATTTTAGTAGCTGGAAAAATGGAGGAAAGTGAAATTTATAAAAGAGTTAATTTATCCCCAAATGACGAAGAATTTATGCCTCCTGATGGAAAAACACCTTTAAGTGAAGAAGAGGTGACCTTGCTAGGATGGTGGATAGAAAACGCAAATCACGCTTTCGACAAAAAAGTAGGAGATTTCGAGGCGTCCAAAGACATTCAGTCTTTGATTTCCAATAAATTAAATTTGGACAATAAAAATATCTCTGCAGCTGGGGCCAATTTACCTGAAATTTCCTTAGATGTAATTAATGAATTATCTGAAATAGGATTTACGATTAGATCCCTCATGGGAAATTATCAATTAGTGGATGTTACTTTAAATGACTTGCCTCCAAATATTTCTGCGACTAATAAGGATAGACTAGATCGCCTACTCGTCATTAAATCTCAGATCGTATGGCTAAATCTATCTGATCAAGCTGTAAAAGATGAAGATTTAAACTTTTTAAAAGACTTAACTAGTCTGCAGCGACTTCGAATGGAAAACAATCCGATTACAGACAAAGGGATTAAACATTGTGAAACCCTTAAGTCTTTGGAGTCATTAAACCTTAATAAGACCCAAGTAACCAAAGAAGTGCTGTCTTCTTTGGCTTTGATTCCAAATTTGAAAAGTACCTATTTATGGGGAACATCGGTGAAAAAACAAAATGTTAAGGCCTTTATTGAGCAGTATCCAGATTTAAATTTAGTATTAGGAAGTTCAAAATAATCATTTGTTTTACATAAATGAACTTTTATGGCATTTACAAATGAGATAAGTAATAATCTTTGGTTTACCAATATAAAACAAAATAATAGAATGACAAATTTATTAAAAACTACATGGATAGGTTTCCTGATTATTGTGTTGATTTTCACATTTGGGGCTTGTTCAGACTCTAACACAGAGACCACAACTGAAGCAAAAGCTGTTTCAGTTAACACAAAAAAATATGATCCTAATTGGGAATCTCTATCTGAATATAAAATACCAGACTGGTACTCTGATGCTAAATTTGGTATTTTCATTCATTGGGGAGCTTATGCAGTTCCTGCTTTTTCAAGCGAATGGTACCCTAGGCACATGTACATGGATACAGAAACCTTTTCAGCAGATTTAAAACCTCAAGGGAAAGGACCTCATAAAGTTTATACACATCATAAAGAAAAATGGGGTGACCAAAAGAAATTTGGTTATAAGGACTTTATTCCCATGTTTAAAGCAGAAAAATTCGATGCTTCCAATTGGATTTCATTATTGAAAAAATCTGGAGCAAAATATGTTGTTCCAGTCGCAGATCATCACGATGGTTTCGCTATGTATGCTTCAAATACAACTCGATGGAATGCAAAAGATATGGGGCCAAAGCGGGATATTTTAGGAGAGTTGTTTAAAGAAGGACGAAAGCAAGGACTTATCATGGGAGCTTCTACACACTACGCTTTTAACTGGTCTTTTTACAATAAGAAAGATCATTTTGATACAGTAGATCCTGAATATGCTGATTTATACAGTAAAAAAGGAAAAGATGTGAAGGAACCCGTATCAGAAGAATTCAAAAAACAATGGTGGAATCGAACCGTTGATTTAATCGACAGTTATGATCCAGATATCCTGTGGTTTGATTTTTATTGGGACAGTGAAGAGTTCAAAGAATATCACCCCAAAATGGCTGCTTATTTTTATAATAAAGGATTAGACCGAGGCAAAGACGTTGTTTTACAAGATAAAAACCATAAATACCAATCTTTCCCGGAAGGAACAATCGTCTATGATTTGGAACGAGGGAAAATGGCTGGTATCAATAATTTGACTTGGCAAACAGATACTTCTATTGGTAAAAATTCATGGTGTCATACAGAAGGATGGCAATCTAAAGATGCCAATACGCTGGTTGATGACTTGGTGGATATCGTAAGTAAGAATGGAACTATGCTATTAAATATAGGACCTAAAGCTGACGGAACCATTCCTCAAGATCAAAAAGATATTTTATTAGCTATAGGAAATTGGTTAGATGTGAATGGAGAAGCTATTTATGGTACTCGTTGTTGGAAAACATTTGGTGAAGGTCCAACTGAATCTGAAGGAGGATACTTTTCAGAAAAGAAAAAGCAAGATAGTTTTGTTGCAGAGGACTATAGATTTACCACTAAAAATGGGAAATTATATGCTATTGCAATGGATTGGCCAGAAGATGGAAAATCAAATATTTCTGTTTTATCTAAAAAGTCAGAATATTGCAAATGGGATATCAAAAATGTTCAAATGTTAGGTAGTAAAGAAAAGATAGAATGGAAGCAAGATGACACTGGATTACATATTACCTTCCCAAAAGACAAACCTAGTGATTTTGCCCATGTATTTGAATTGGACTTTGGCAAAGATGGCAAAGAAGCGACCAAAAATTATATCTCTTTAAAATCAGAATAATACCTATTTGGTGTTTGATAGATTTTACTTAAAAATACTTTTAACTGTACTTATTTCTCGGACGACGTTCTACTTTGAACGTCGTTTCTTTTATACCTAAAGTGAAACTCGAATTTACCCTCTACACTTTTCCAAAAAAATAAATATGCCTTTATTCCCATCCGCTAGTACGAAATATTTTTTTGCCTTACATAGGCTAATATTATTAACTATACTTTGTAGTCTAAGTAGTTTTATATTTGCCCAGCAACAAGCTTACAACGGGCCACATACTATTCCAGGGATTATTGAGGCAGAAAACTTTGACCTAGGAGGAGAAGGAGTAGCCTATCATGATAACGAGCCAGGACAACTAACCACCGTGAGTAATTATCGAACGGCTACAGATCCTGATGTGGAAGTAGAATTTAAACCACAAAATTCAAATGAACACATCGTTGGTTGGACAAGTAATGGAGAATGGTATGAGTATACTTTCAATGTTGAAGAAACCGATGATTATGTTGTTTTGATTAATGCCACTGGTAGAAATGTCAATTCACAAGGATTTAAATTATTTATCGACGATGAAGCCGTTTCGGAAGAGGTGGCCATTAGCCCTGAAACGGATTGGTTTACGGATTGGGATGAATATGGAGTAGAAGTCAATTTAAGTGCAGGAGAGCATGTTTTGAAAGTTGAAATATTTTCGAATAATCAATATGCTATTAATCTAGATTATATAAAAATACTGCCAGCAAGTGTAGTCGGAGGTACGCCATTGGATGTAACCAATTTGATTCAAAATAATGCGGTATTGCAACGAAATGAAGAAGTAACTATTTGGGGCAAAGGCAATCCTGGTTTTAATATTACCGTTGATCCAGAATGGGGAGATGCCATCACGACTACAGTTGGTACGGATGAAAAATGGTCTGTTAAAATTCCAACGATTGAAGCAGGAGGACCTTATAATTTATCCATTGATGATGGTTTTAATTCCTTTAGCTATTCAGGCATTCAATTGGGGGAAGTTTGGATCTGTGCTGGACAATCAAATATGGCGATGCCTCTCGCAGGATGGGGAGCAGGTGGAATGGTTGTAAATGCAGCAGAAGAAATCGCTAATGCTAATTATCCAGAGATGAGATTCTTTGGTATTCCAAGAGTCGCCTCTTTTGAACCAGAATCAGACGTTGAGGGTTTTTGGAGAATTTGTACACCCAATCAAGCTCAGAATCTTTCCGCAACAGCTTACTTTTTTGCTAGAGAAATACATCTTGAACTAGGTGTGCCTGTGGGAGTTATCGTACTAAGCAGAGGTAATTCTGGAGCTGAAGCTTGGGCAAGTGCGGAGTCTTTATCCTCTATTGAAGGTTATGAGAATGTAATTCAAGATCTAGCAGATTCGCAAAATGGAAATGGGCCTTATTCGATTGATCATCTGTGGGACGATTCTCAGTTATTTGATACGCCTGGCACTTTGTTCAACGGAATCATAAGTCCGATTTTACCTTATACGGTTAAAGGAGTTAACTGGTATCAAGGAGAGTCTAATACCGGTACAGCCTTTCGATATCGATCGGTTTTTACTTCTTTAATCAATTCATGGAGAGCTGAAAAGAATAGCCCAGAACTTCCTTTTCATTATGTCCAAATAAGTCCATATAATTATAATGTGAATTCTGCGGTATTGAGAGAAGCGCAATTTTTTACGCAAAGTATACCTTTTGCAAGAATGGCAGTTACCTTAGACGCAGGCGAACAATATCAAATTCATCCTGGTAACAAACAGGCCGTTGGAAAACGACTTGGACTTTGGGCCTTATCAGAGCAATATGAACAAAATATAATTCCTTCCGGCCCAATATATAATGGATCAGAGTTTGGTAATGGAAAAGGAATTTTAAAATTTGATTATATCGGAAGTGGATTGCAATTAATAGCAGGACCCAACAATTTTGAAATTGCAGGAAGAGATGGTATTTTTTATGAGGCTGATGCCATTATCAACGGAGATGAAATCGAAGTTTCATCCACTTCAGTTGCAGAACCAATCCAAGCCAGATACGCTTGGGAAAATTGGGTAGAACCAACCTTGTATAATCTAGAAAATTTACCTTCATCTTCCTTCACGACCTACAATGCTTATGTGTTTTCAACCGACTATCAAGTCGATCAAAATATGGTTTTGATTACCGTACCTGGTACGGCAATGAGTTTAACAGTGCAAGATTTTATCTCTAATTTGACTACAGTATCAGGTGCTACAATGAAAGTTATCAATCAAAATGATGAGGAACAAACATCTGGTTTTATGTCAGACAATTTCAGAGTCCTTGCTACGATGGATAATGGTCAAGATACTAGAGTTTATGAGGTTGCCTTGGACAATTTGATTGCTACCAATGACCTAGATTTAGAGCATATTGAAATATATCCTAATCCCTTTTCAGATACGCTAAACCTAAAAAATCTTCGCGCAAAAAGTTTGGTAAGAATAGTATCTGTTTCAGGCAAAGTTATGTTAAGTAAAGTCGCTGATACAGATGAGCTGAAGATTGATCTAAATGATTTTCCACAAGGAACTTATTTGTTGGTATTGAATGAGAATGAAGTGTATAAGTTAATCAAAAAGTAAAATACAAGGACAATGCAATATCTAAATCGAATTAAGAAAAGCATAATTACCCTATTTATTCTTTCCTTGCTATCTCCACTTAGCGCTCAAATGGCGGTAGATGTTCAATTGAATATGAAACATGAAGTGGGTGGTTTTTCCGAGTTTGACAGAAACAAATATATTGTCATGCATGCTTCCTTATCGGAAAATGAGTGGGACAGTAACTTTCAAAGACTATTTTTTTTGGAGAACTATGATGTTTATTTGGGGAGAAACAATGGAACCTATCCTTGGTATTATGATCAGACAGCAGAAGATCCAAATAATCCAGGATTTCCAAGTGTGGCGGATATGACTGAGCTAGGCCAAACAAATAAAAATAATTATGCGAGCGAAAGT
Source organism: uncultured Saprospiraceae bacterium (assembly GCA_964441245.1). Classification (GTDB taxonomy): domain Bacteria; phylum Bacteroidota; class Bacteroidia; order Chitinophagales; family Saprospiraceae; genus JALZUU01. The sequence continues at coordinate 8,813 of CAYTVR010000158.1, forward strand.
GGAGCACATGCACTAGAATCTCGCAGTGATTTGATGATAGGCGGTCAAATGCCGATGTATCCTAATGGAACGCTGACTAATCCTAATCCATGTTGTAGCACCGCTACTCCTTGGGCCTATAGCAATTATGATGCAGTAGCAGATTTTATGGCTAATTTTCTAAGCACACATTATGGTACTGGTGGCACGACAGGTGAGCCGAAACCTAAATATGTTGAAGTTCTAAATGAGCCTTTTGTAAAGACGAATGAATATGGAACCACTAATGCTAATATATCGGATATGCATAAAAAGGTAGCGGATCGCATACATGAATTGCATCCTGATGTACTAGTCGGTGGATATACAGCAGCTTTTCCACAGTTGGAAAATAACGATTTTCAGCATTGGGAAAACACATGGAAACTATTCATGGATATAACTGGAGAAAGCATGGATTTTTATTCTGTTCATATTTATGATTATCATCCAACCGGTAATACCATGGACAGTTTGAGCAGAAGGTCAGGAAGTAACGCTGAGGCAATCCTGGATATGATTGAGCATTATTCTCTACTAGAATTTGGACAAGTTAAACCTTTTAATATTTCGGAATATGGTTATTTTTCACCCGGCCTTTTGGGTACGCCTTATACTAAGGAAAGAGATTGGGGGGATCTTCGATCTTTCTCAACTCAAATGATGCAATTTATGGAAAGGCCAAACCAAATGCTTAAGGCTATTCCTTTTTTACTTTTAAAGGCAAATTGGTGGACACATCCTTCTGGGAATAAATATCCTCATCGACTTCTTCGTCAAAAAAATGAATTACCAGGTGAAAGTGGTACAAGTTGGGTGTATACCGAGTTGGTGAAATTTTATGAATTGTGGTCAGAGGTAAAAGGTACACGAATAGAAACGCATCCTTCCAATCTTGATATTCAAGTAGATGCTTATGTCGATGGGAATAAAGCATATTTGATTCTTAATAATTTGACATTGACGGACCAGGCTATTCAATTGAATTTATTTGAGAACCATGATAACATGGTAGAAAATCTTGAGGTCAAACATTTATACGAGATTAATGGATTACCTATTTTGGCAGAAACAAGCCCTAATGTGGATATTGACGAAATTAATCTGGGAAGAGAAGCGACAATGATTCTAACTTATACTTTTGCAGATGAACTAATGGTAGACGAATCCTATGTAGAAGAAAAAATATATGCGGATAAATATCTTCAAACAATTCAATCCAATCAACCAATTACTTTCCAATTAAACGATTTGACTACAGGAGAATTTGGAGAAGCGGTTTTACGATTAGGACTAGGAAGAAATCATGGGAAATCACTTCAGCCTGAGATCAAAGTGAATGGTACAGAAATCGATGTGCCTAATAATTGGAGAGGATACGATCAAGCTAATCGAGATCGGTTTTTTGGTGTATTGGAAATACCTGTACCTCATGAATTAATAGATAACAACACAGAGGTCGTTATCACCTTTCCCGACAATGGGGGACATATTAGCAGCTTGGCTATACAAAATTATTTATCAAGCAAAGCGATCAATCGAACAGGAGTAACTACATCGATTGACCAGTTTTCTGAAAAAGAATTATTTGACTTTTCTGTGTATCCAAATCCTAGTGAAGATATACTTCATATTCAATCAGATGCAGCTTTATCAGGAAAAGAAGTGATTATACAAGATATGAAAGGTGTAGTTTGGAAAAAGTTGTCATTAGGATCGAGTGTTCCTAAAATCGAAATAAAAGAAATACCGCAAGGAATATATTTTATTTCAATTCAACATGGCGGACAAGTTATTTCGAAGAAAATAGAGATTATGCGCTGATACCTTAGTAATTGGCTAAGCTGTTAAGAGATTTGTATTTTTCATAGCCTAATACAAATCAATCAGCTACGCATCGAATAAGGCTGAAATAGAAATAGAAGAAATATATCGTGGTATTTCTTCTATTTCTATTTAATAAGAAGGACAGATTGTTATAAGAAAAATAGCTAATTTAATAATTAGCTAAACTATAAGAGATTTGTATTTCATGTCCTAAACCAAATTGTGGTCCAAAGGATTCAAAATAATTCGTAAAAGCATATCCAAGATTAAATTGGCTTGAGCCAACTTCAAATATAAAACCTGTTTGAGCGGTCAATGATTTTGCAGTGGAGTAGCTTGCTCCGATGTAAAAGTTTTCATTATACTCATATCTTACACCAACTCCTAGATGGAAAGGTACATTTTCAACATATTTGCCCCATCCAAAAACTTCGAGCCAACTATCGTTAAATACTGGAATGTAACCACCACCAGTGGCATAATAATGTTGAACCCTAGAGACATTAAAATTATTTTCACCTTTGGAATATTCTAGATTTAGACCAAGACTTTGCGGAATGGAAATACCAACAAAAAAGTTTTTTCCATAAAGCATTGCTCCACCACTAAAATCAGGCATTAGTTTCATCTCGTCTTGAGAAGCGATATCACCAGATTCTAAAAAATTAAGTTCATTTCCTCTAAGTCTATATTGTACCATGCCAATGCTTAAACCAGCAGTTAAGGAGAAGTCATCTGATAGATTTATTCTATAACCTCCTCTTCCATAAATTCCCGTAAAACTGATTGGTCCAGTTTGGTCATGAATAATATTTCCACCGGTTAAAAAATTCAAATCTTCACTTAGATACTCATATCCCGCTGTTATAGTTCGTGGAGAGCCTTCCACTTCTGTCCATTGATAGCGATAGCCAAGATTTGCAGAAATATTGTTATCATATTTAAAATAATTCATATTTATGGAAGCTGGATTGACAATAGAAGCTGCCGTATTTGGATTATTAAAAATGGGAAGTTGCTGTCCTTGCAAGTTCGTATTTCCAAAGATAAATGTTGAAAATAAATATAAGTATATAATTCTTTTCATAAGTTTTAATTAAATTGTATTCCACTAAGACATTGTAATATACAAAATAAGGAAAATTGGCTTAAACCAAACAATACTTCGTTTTATTTTCTGTTAAAAAACTATAAAAGATCATTTGTTAATAGTTCAGAAACATATGTTGTACTGAGAAAATCAAAAGTGGCAACAAGTTGGGTAAAATATATGAATATTTACATAAACGCGGCTTAATTACCCTGAATCGAAACTTACACTGAAGTTTTATACTTCAAAAAACTAAACTCAAATGCTTCGCAAATACATTTTATTGCTCACAACTGTGTTGTCACTTCTTATAATTCCCAAAGCTGACGCGCAAGAATGTATCCCGGTCACCTTCCAAATTGACATGACTAATTCTCCTTTTTTGCCTGATTTATTAGGTGGTTGTACTATGGCCTGGCAAACTGGTAACAATTCTGGTCTGGGGGGATCAGAAGTTAAGGTTTGTCCAATTCCAACTATTTCTGATTTTACACAATTTCCAATGACTGATATTGGTGGTAATGTTTGGACCATTACTATGGAATTGACTGATCAGATTCCTGCTAACCCAAATGGAAATTTCTTTTGGTTTAATTTTCTTCTTGATTGTGGAGGGGGAAATACTCAATTGGAACACGTTCTTCACTCTCCATGTGCTGGAAACTCAGTATCTGACCAAAGAGTTATTTGGGTGGAGGCTAGTAACGTTCCCACTAGTCCGCTATCCTATACAGGAGAATGGAATTGTGGTTGTAACATGAATATAGTTACAGCTAACACTACTGCCTGTAATACGAATGGAACTCCTGGTGATCCTTCAGATGATACATTTAGTGTAAATGTTACGGCACTAAATGGTGGACCAGATTATACAATTACAGATGGAGTCGAAACTTGGGGGCCATTTGATTATAATGTTTTTGGCAACATAGGACCTCCTACATTGCCTGCAAATGGTACAGATATTACGTTGACATTTATTGATGGTGAAATCACAGCTTGTACGGAGACTCAGATTGTTAATGTTGCTCCATGCTCAATTGTCTGTTCAATAGATGATGGAGGTTTGAGCTTGGTTGATTGTAATAACGCTAGTTCACCGAGTCTTCCTGCTGATGATCGCATTACCTTTAATTTGGATCCGAGTGGTGTAAGTCTATCGGGTACCTATAATGTTAGCGTTTCACCTGGAACTATAGATCCAACTTTC
>CAYTVR010000158.1:13057-15776 GCA_964441245.1 uncultured Saprospiraceae bacterium
CTCTGATCCTGGAAGCTGTTCAGCAGAATGTTCCTTGACGGATGGAGGCTTGAGTCTGGTTGATTGTAATAACGCCAGTTCACCGAGTCTTCCTGGGGATGATAGAATTACATTGAATTTAAATCCAGATGGCCTAAATCTATCGGGTACCTATAATGTTAGCGTTTCACCTGGAACTATAGATCCAACTTTCGGATCGTATAATACTTTTACTCCATTTACTTTACAAAATGGCTCAGCCGGGGGTGGTCCAGTAACGATCACGATTACGGATGCAGGAAATCCAGGTTGTTCAATAACAGTACCAGTTTCTGATCCTGGAAGCTGTTCAGCAGAATGTTCCTTGACAGATGGAGGCTTGAGTTTGGTTGATTGTAATAACGCCAGTTCACCAAGTCTTCCTGGGGATGATAGAATTACATTGAATTTAAATCCAGATGGCCTAAATCTATCGGGTACCTATAACGTTAGTGTTTCACCTGGGACTATAGATCCAACTTTTGGAAGCTATAATACTTCAACTCCATTTACTTTACAGAATGGCTCAGCGGGAAGTGGTCCAGTAACGATCACCATTACGGATGCAGGAAATCCAGGCTGTTCAATAACAGTACCCGTCTCTGATCCTGGAAGCTGTTCAGCAGAATGTTCCTTGACGGATGGAGGCTTGAGTTTTGTTGATTGTGATGATTTTGGTTCACCAATAAATCCTTCAGACGATAGAATTACGTTAAACTTAAATCCAGATGGCTTAAATTTATCGGGTACTTATAATGTTAGTGTTTCACCTGGGACTATAGATCCAACTTTTGGATCGTATAATACTTCAACTCCATTTACCTTACAGAATGGCTCAGCGGGAAGTGGTCCAGTAACGATTACGATTACGGATGCAGGAAATCCAGGTTGTTCAATAATAGTGCCTGTCTCAGATCCAGGAAGTTGTTCGGATGAATGTTCTTTAACGGATGGAGGACTAACCAATCTTGAATGTAATAATGGAGGTTCAGATAGTGATCCTTCAGATGATGTAATTATTTTTAGATTAAATCCAACAGGTTCAAATTTAATTGGTGGTTATAATGTTAGTGCATTTCCCGGGAATATAATGCCTCCAGCCTCAGGGACCTATAATACTTCAACTGCATTCCAAATGCAAAATGGCTCAGCGGGAAGTGGTCCAGTAACGATTACGATTACGGATGCAGTAAACCCTGGATGTACGATCAACTTGCCGATATCAGACCCTGGCACTTGCTCGAATGCCTGTTCCCTGACTGATGCAGGACTAACAAATGTTAATTGTAATGATGCTTTCACAGGAGATAATCCATCGGATGATTTTATCACCTTTGATTTAAATCCCACTGGTTTAAATTTATCTGGAGACTATACAGTTATTGTTTCTCCAGGTACATTAATTTCTTCAATAGGAACTTATGGTTTCCCAAATTCATTTCAATTACAAAGTGGCTCAGCCGGAAGTGGTCCAGTAAGTATAACAATTACCGATGGTATTGATCCCTTCTGTAGTATTACTATTCAACTTAATGATCCCGGTACCTGTTCAGATGATTGTTTGCTTGTAGATGGAGGCTTGGCGGATATTGATTGCATTGATGGAGGAACAGGAAGTATTCCATCAGACGATCAAATTTCATTTAGCCTAAATCCCACGGGTCTAAATTTAACAGGAAATTATTCCGTTAGTGTTTTTGGAGGAACAATAAATCCACCAACTGGAATTTATGGATTTTCAAATACATTTTTACTTCATAATAGTTCGGCAGGAAATGGAGATGTCATCATTACAATAATAGATGTTGACGATCCTTTATGTAGTATTGATGTTCCATTGATTGATCCAGGTAGTTGTTCAGATGATTGTATACTCCAAGATGGAGGTCTAGCTGATCTTCAATGTAATAATGGAGAAACAGGAAGTGATCCCTCTGATGATCTACTTACATTTAGTTTAAATCCTACCGGTTTAAATTTGACCGGAAATTATTCAGTTACTGTTTTCGGAGGAACAATAAATCCACCAACTGGAATTTATGGATTTTCAAGTCCTTTTGAGTTGTACAGTGGTTCAGCAGGAAACGGAGATGTTACCATTATAATAACACATATCAATGATCCCTCATGTAGTATTTCTATACCACTAACCGATCCAGGGAGCTGTTCAGCAGAATGTTTGTTAGCTGATGGAGGTCTAGCTGAAATTCAATGTAATGATAGCGGAACGGTGAGCGATTCATCAGATGATTTTATTAGCTTAAGTTTAAATCCTACTGGTTTAAATTTAATAGGAAATTATTCAGTTAATGCTTTCCCAGGAACAATAAGTCCAGCTACAGGAACTTATGGAGTATCAAGCCCTTTTCAATTGCAAGATGGTTCGGCAGGAAATGGAGATGTCATTATAACAATCACTGATAACGTCGAGCCAAGTTGTACTATAGATGTCCTTTTATCCGATTTAGGCAGTTGTTCGGAAACCTGTTCCTTGACGGATGACGGTTTGTCGAATGTAGGATGTGATGATGGCGGCACGGTAAGTGATCCATCGGATGATTTTCTCACATTTGATCTAAATCCTTTGGGATTAAATTTATCAGAAAACTATACGGTATCGGTTAGTCCTGGTAGTGTTTTACCAACGACATCGAGTTATGGCGGAGTAAGTACGTTTCAGCTACAAGGTGGTTCAGCAGGA
>CAYTVR010000159.1:0-15745 GCA_964441245.1 uncultured Saprospiraceae bacterium
TACGCCGATTATGATGTTAACTGCTAGAACGGAAGAGATTGATAAAGTTTTAGGGTTAGAAATTGGTGCAGATGATTATATGACCAAACCTTTTGGTATCCGAGAATTTTTAGCGCGAGTCAAAGCCATTCTTCGTAGGAATGAATTGCTTCAGCAAAATAGTAATGAGGGTACAAAAGCTGTTTTAGATTTTGGCGCTTTGGTCGTTGATATTGAAAAAAGAAAAGTAACTATTGATGGTAAACGAATAGAACTTTCTCCTAAGGAATTTGAAATACTTAGCTTGTTAGCTTCCCATCCGGGAAAAAGTTATAACCGTTCTCGAATTTTAAATCTGGTCTGGGGATATGAATTTGATGGATTTGAACATACGGTCAATTCTCATATCAATCGCTTGCGAGCAAAGATAGAACCAGATATGGCTACTCCTACTTACATCTTAACAAGTTGGGGTGTTGGGTATCGTTTTAATGAAGATTTATAAAGAAACTTAGATTAATTAATCATGAATAATTCTAGTACTGTAAGTAATCGTTTGTTTTGGAAAATCTCTTCCACCTTGTTGCTGCTGTTATTAATATTGGGAGTGGTCTATGTTACGATTACAGGATATACTGCTCAACGATATTTAGGCGAAGCCAATCAAAAACTATTCGGAGAAATAGCTAGTCATACCGTTAAAGAAGTCAAACCTAATGTGGACAATGGCATCGTAGATACAGCCGCGATAAAGGACATCATGCATTCAATGATGGTCATCAATCCAAGTGTTGAAGTATATTTATTGGATACCCTTGGAGGAATCATCACTTATGTTGCTCCCAAAAAGAAAATAAAATTAGATAGAGTTGATTTGGCTCCCATCAAGGATTTCATTAATGATGATTATCAATCTTGCATTTCCGGAGATGATCCGCGAAGTAAGGATAGAAAAAAGATTTTCTCAGCGGCTCCAATTATTGAAGATGGTCAAACAAAGGGTTATGTATACATCATTCTTGCAAGTGAAGATCATGATTCTGCTTATGCCTTATTGTCCAATAGTTATATCCTTCAATTAGGAACCAATTATTTTCTGGTTACTTTATTGGGTGCTTTATTAATTGGCTTATTGGCCATCTGGTTTTTAACAAGAAACTTACGTAATATTATTGATACCGTCCGTCGCTTCAAAGATGGTGATTATAAGGCTAGAATTGAAAATGCAGATCAAGGCGATTTAAAATTGTTGTCTGTTACTTTCAATGAAATGGCTGACCAAATAAATGATAATATTGATAAAATTCAATCTGTTGAAAAACTTCGTCGTGAATTGATTGCCAATGTTTCTCATGACCTCCGAACACCTTTGTCCATCATGCAGGGATATGTAGAAACCATGATGATGAAAGAAGATTCCTTGAAACCAGAAGATCGAAAACGTTACTTGGGAATCGTGTTGAAAAGTTCAGAAAGACTCGGTCGTTTAATTACTCAGTTATTTGAATATTCAAAATTAGAGGCGAAAGAAATTACGCCAATAAAAGAGCCATTTTTCATATCAGAGTTAGCACAAGATGTATTGGCCAAGTATGAGGTACTTGCTAAAGAAAAAGATATTACCATTCATTTAGAAAAGCCAGAGTTGGTTCCCTTGGTTTTTGCGGATGTTTCATTGGTGGAAAGAGTGATTCAAAACTTAATGGACAATGCGCTAAAATTCACTCCTAAAGGTGGCAAAATTAGTATTCAATTAAAACCACTAAAAGAAACGGTGGAAGTACTCATTACCGATAATGGACCTGGAATTCCTTTGCAAGAACAACCTTTTATTTTTGAAAGGCTTCACCAAGCTAAGGATGCCGATAAGAAAGAAAGTGGAGCTGGATTAGGATTGGCTATTGCCAAAAAAATTATGGACATTCACGATTCTACTATTCGTGTCATTAGTAAACCCAACGAAGGTGCGTCCTTTATTTTCAACTTACCAGCACATACGACTTGAATGACTAAATGATTCAGTCTACTAAATTGTTAGAAATAATTCAAATGGGCCTTCGAACGTGTTTTGCGTTTCGAAGGCCCATTTTGCTGTGTATCTTTTACGAATCAAAATTTATTATAGATTGATTCCCATGTGTGTTAAGGTTTTATAATTCAACAAACCAATAGGTAATTTATGATCTTTTTGATATTCCATAAGACTATAATTTAGTTCATTTGTCATCGTCGTTTTATTACATTTTTGGGTATAACCACCCTCTAGCAAAGATTGACAAACGCTTGCTATCACCTCTTGACTTTCCTCTCCATCACAAACCAATTGTTCCATTTGGAAAAAAGTCCCAGATTCATCTTTTTTTGATAATTGAATCGGATGATATTCAAAAGATTTGATGGCATTGGTATCGCGAACGATTAATACTTCGGCATATTCTCCCTGTTGTTCTTCTAGGCACCAAACCAATTCTTTTTGACCTGGCTTACTTCTTTTTACCCAATTGGTTTTCTGTGGCGTAATTTCAATTATTTTCCGATCAATGAAACGTTCATCTAGTTGATCTAGAGTCCCATTGTAAATCGGAATTTTTGACTCTTCATCTATTTGCTCCTTCAATAAGGAATATTTTTTATAGCAATTCCCATCAATGACTACAATATTAGCCGGTGCTTGGGTTGGGCGCTTTGTGGCCGCCTGATTCGTCGTACCGCAAGTTGACAAAAGGAATCCAGATAACAAAACAAGAATAAAATGATACGTTTTCACAAATATATTTTTAAGTTTAAAAAACGTAAAGGTAATACTTTTAATGATTGTTCAGCATGTAGATATAATTAAATTTCCTTAAAAATTCAACTAAAAAATAGCCTTAAAACCATTTCATTATCATTAGCACTTACTTATCCACTTCACCTCACAAAAAAGAATTATATTCGCTTCTTATGAGTCAATCAAATGATTTAGGATCAGAAGAAATCCAACCTTTATTGGTCAAAATGGCGGTGCCTGCTTCCATTGGTATTTTGGTGATGTCCATTTATATGATTGTCGATACGATCTTTGTGGGCAATTGGGTAGGTTCTCTTGGGATTGCTGCGATTACCGTAGTGATGCCGATTGTCTTTTTGATTTCTTCTATTGGGATGTCCATTGGGATTGGTGGTGCTTCAATCATTTCAAGAGCATTGGGTTCCGATGATAAACCTAAGGCACTCCGGGCATTTGGAAATCAGGTGACGATGACTTTGATTCTGGCTACAATAGTTGTTGCGGCTGGTTCATTTTTCCAAGAAGAAATTCTTGTTTTATTTGGTGGAAAAGGAAATATTTTAGCGCCAGCTAAAGAATATTTTCAGATCTTACTTTTAGGCATTCCTTTTCTCGCTTGGGCGATGATGTCCAACAATGTTATTCGAGGAGAAGGTAAACCTAAAATTGCCATGACCATTATGCTGGTACCTGCTATTTTGAATATCATTTTGGATCCTATTCTTATTATTTATTTTGAAATGGGGATTGCTGGAGCAGCTTGGGCAACGACTATTTCCTATTTGGGTTCGGCAAGTTATGCGGCTTGGTTCTTTTTCTTTAGTGATTCAGAATTAAAAATTGGTTGGTCAGATTTGGGATTAGATTTTGCGATTGTAAAAGAAATTTTTGCGATTGGAGGAGTCACTTTTGCCCGTCAAGGTACCATCAGTATTTTGGCCATTGTCTTGAATAATTCTTTGTTTAGCTATGGTGGAGAAATGGCGGTTTCGGTCTATGGGATTATTAATCGAATGATGATGTTTGCGATCTTTCCTATCTTAGGAATCACTCAAGGTTTTTTACCGATTGCAGGTTTTAATTATGGGGCTAAAAAATGGCAACGCGTACGAGAAGTCATTCGAGTGGGACTTCGATATGGTAGTTTTTTAGCCTTCCTAGTTTTTTTAATCTTGATTATTTTTACGGAATCTATTGCCGCTATTTTCACCAATGATCCTACCTTGATTGAACAATCTGTTCCGGCCATGCGACTAGCTTTTTTAGCCACTCCTTTGATTACTTTTCAACTCATTGGATCTGCTTATTTTCAAGCCATCGGCAAAGCTATTCCCGCTCTACTATTGACCTTAACCAAACAAGGTTTTTTTCTCATTCCATTGATTTTATTATTGCCTCCTTTTTTAGGCTTGACTGGAATTTGGTGCGCCTTTCCTATCGCAGATGTACTCTCAGCAGCAGTCACTTACGGATATTTACGGAAGGAATTAAAAGCAACCTTAGAGGTAATGGATGATGGGGAGGAGTGATTGAAGTTTGAATGAATGAATAATTGAATGGCCAGCAATCGGGAGAATCGCGCTATTGGGACATTCAATTATTCAAGAATTTAAAACTGAATTCGGTATAGGAAGTCTGGGAAAAAAGCAGATTGATAGACAGTATTGACCTCATTCGTTTGTCGGTTGTATCGATTAGAAAAAACATTTTGATTATTGGTGATGTTTTGTAAATCGAAGTAGAATTGATGCGACATTTTTCGTTTTCTACTATTGAATTTCAAACCTAGCTTCACATCTAATCTTAAGTAATTTTTATACCGTTCGCTATACGCTAAATTTTCTTTCAATTGTTCTATTCCTGTTAATTGCGAAGCCTCTAAATCAACCGGAGTATAGAAACGACCTCCTGCATAAGTGAATTTCATGTCTAGCAAAAAAGAGTTTTGTTTAGCTTTGCCAAATTTGAATTCTTTTCCCGCAAGGGTATTCAAAACATAACCATTATTAAAAGCGGTATTTCTTTCTACCCCATCACTTCCTTTATATTTCGAATCAAAAACAGAGGCGGTCACCAAGGCATAATAACCTTTGCTAAAAAATTTCTCTAAGGTAAATTCCGCGCCAATATTGCTTCCTGTTCCTTCATTTTTCATGCCCAATACATCATCCGGAAACCCAAAATCAGCACCTACGTTTAAGATAGAAAAACTAGACGGATTGGGTTCTACCGGAACATTGTCAATCCCTTGGTAATACAATTCTACCTTAGTTCGCCAATCTGCTGCTAACTTTGTATCATATCCTAAAACAAAATGATTACTTCGCGTAAATTTTAAATCTTTATTGGTTGGTAAAAATTCGCCATTCACTTCTTCTAGTAATAATAAAATAGGAAGTGGCGCAGTTTGATGGTGAAGACCATAGCCTAAACTAATCGTATGTTTCGGTGCTGGTGTAAAATTAATAGCGACTCTTGGTTCGACGGCATATCGATCGTTGAGTGTCAACAATTGTGCATGTAATCCTGTATTAATGGTCCATTTGGGATTGACGCGATATTGTGTTTGCACAAAAGTTTGTAATAAAGTCATCCCTTCCTCAAATTCATAAGCCGTTCTCCAATCCGGTTGACCATCGCCATCCAAATCTGGCTCTCCTTCTCTGATATTCAATAACAAATCAGAACTAGATCGTTCGATCAAAATTCCGGTTCGAGCGGTAAATCTTTTGTTGAATTTTTTATTGATAAAAGAAGACAAGGTATAGCGGTTCTCTACATTATCATTTTCAAAAAACGGTAAATTGAATTCATTGGCTTCATCCAGATTAAAGTAGCGATCTTGATTGAATTTATTTTGTGAAGTCGATGTAGCTATGATCGTTCGAAGATAAGTCTGATTATCCAAAATCAAATTATGCTTTAAACCGATCACTCCAAATAAGGATTTGGCAAAAGAATCTTCATCTGCTGCTGCAAAAAGATCGGCCTCATCAATCTCATTATGTAAAAAGTCAATATCACTTTTACCACCAATTCCAAATAAAGTAAACTGCCCTGCTTTTGTTTTTCCAAAATTAATTTTAAAAGAAACATCTTGGTAATTAGGGGTCGCATTGGTACCAATTGGGATTCCTAAAGCATCTGCCAATCCTACAAAAGAATAACGCCCAGCTACTAAATACGAACTATTCTTTTCCCGAGAAATCGGTCCTTCAGCCATTCCTTCAATTCCACTAAAAGCTCCCAACTGCAATTGAAACTCATGTTCATCTTTATTGCCATTTCTAAAACCTAAATCAAAAACACTAGCCAAAGCATTTCCATATTCTGCAGGAAAAGCCGAAGTTATAAAATCAGAGTTTTTAAGCATATTAGGATTCATCGCACTGACTGGACCACCTGTCGTCCCCAAGGTGGAAAAATGATTGGGATTGGGAATCGGAATACCTTCCAAACGCCATAAGACTCCTGAAGGCGAATTACCCCTCACTACAATATCATTTCGAGAATCATCGGCGGTAGAAACTCCAGCGAAATTACCCACCAAACGCGCTACATCAGATCGACCACCTGAGTAGCGATTGACTTCTTCCAAACTAAAAGTTCGAGCAGAGATCGTTGCCAATTCATTCTGTGCTTTACCCTTATCCGTTTGAGCCGTAACGACTACCTCATTTAAATCTGCAATCGATTCTTCTAATGAAAATTCGAGTACTACCTCCTTCCCGGCAGTCACTATAATATTAGGAACGGTAATCATATTGTACCCCAAATAACTCACTCGCAATACATGCCGACCAATGGGGATTTCTTTTAAATAAAATTCACCATTTAAATCAGTAGAAGCTCCTTTAGCTTCGGCCAAATTTAAAACTTCAACCGTTGCTCCAATCAATGGCATATCTGATTGTTTGTCCAATACCGTTCCTTTGACGACCTGTGTCGTTTGAGCGTTTAAGGGAAATAATCCAAGGGTTAAAAAGAAAAGAGATAAGAATATGTTTTTCATTTTTTGAGTTTCAAGTGATCAAATGGGTGTCTTAAAGAAATAGATATATTGATTCAAATTCCATTATTTTCATACAATAGTAACTGCTGAAAGGCTTTGGGGTTCGGTTAAAAAAAGTGGATTGAAGAATAAGCAGCATGAATTGTACATTTGAATGGTTGGGCTGTAAAAGAAGAAATATAAGGGTTGGAATCATCATTCAGCAAGGGGGAGGCAAGCGCAAACGGGCGTATTAATCGTGGAGCTTCTGACTCCTGAATAGTGCTTCCTATTTTCTATTGCCTATATCCTACGACTTCCTTTCTAAAAAAAGACAAAACCGTGAACTAATAGCTGATCGAAAGGTTTTAAATAAGAATCTATTTCATTAGATTTGCAAAAAAATAACCTTCTTTGACTAATCCTATATGTACAGGATTTTTGGAAGAACCATAAATAATTGACGAATGATTGTATTACTTTCTCCTGCTAAAACTTTGGATTTTAATCCTACTAAATTCAAAAAACATACGACTCCACGGCTGCTAGAAGACAGTGAGCAATTGGTTGATGTTTTAAAAAAGCAGTCTGCCAATAAAATTAAAACATTGATGAAAGTAAGTGACAAACTTGCTGCCTTGAATCATGAACGCTATCAACAATTCCAAACCCCATTTACTTTGGACAATGCCAAACAATCCATTTTGGCTTTCAAAGGAGATGTTTATAGCGGATTGGATGCGGACAGTATGGATGCCAAAGATCTAACTTTTGCTCAAAAACATTTACGCATTCTTTCTGGATTATATGGTGTCTTGGCGCCTTTGGATTTGATGCAAGCCTATCGGTTGGAAATGGGGACGAAATTAAAAAATGGGAAGAACAAGAATTTATATGAATTTTGGGATTCGCGAATTACGGATATTTTAAATACTGATTTATCAAAAGCGAAAAGTAAAGTATTTTTAAACTTGGCTTCTCAAGAGTATTTCCATTCTGTCAAAACGGATCAATTAAAAGGTGAACTGGTCCATGTTCATTTCAAAGAATTGAGAAATGGCGCTTATAAGGTGATTGCCTTTAATGCTAAAAAAGCACGCGGAGCTATGGCACGAGAAATCATTAAAAATCGAATTACTAAAGTCGGAGAAATCAAAAAACTAAAAATTAATGATTATGTCTATAAAAAAGATTTGTCCGATGGAGTGAATTACTTTTTTGGGAAAGACTGATTTGAGTTGTTGATTTTGAGTTAGCTTGGCTTAGTCGTGTTGTTTGATTAACATTTCTTTTTTTCGCTTTTCCAAATAAGTGATTTTTTGATTCGCCTGACGTTCTTCTTGTTCTAAAGAAGCTAAAGTCCGAAGTACTCGATCATTCAAAGATTCGATGGTGTGCAAGGAATTATAAATTCTCTTTTTCACGACCCAATCACTAATCAGATTATCATAGTAAATTTTCATTACACGATCAATGTTGTCTATTCCTCTCAATATTTTAATATCTCGATGGGAATAAATATCCATGAGTTCATCTTCGAATTGTGAGATCAGTTGTTTGACTTTATAAAAAATTTCTTGCGCTCGATTGACATGCCCTCTCCCATTTCCCTTGTCAAAATGCTCGCTATTCCAATCTTCTCGTTCTCCTGCAATAGCCAAATCAAGTATCATCTGCTGTAGATTTACCTTGACTTTTGTTCCTACTATTTTAGCTTCGTAAATTTCTCTTTTGAGTCGAAGGGTATCGTCAATTTGCCCATTCATATTTCTCAACAAAGTATGATTCGTTCCACCCAATTGTAGAATTTGACTTTCTCGCAATTTAATCAAACGTTCTAATTTTCGTTCAACGACTGGCATTTCTTTTAACTTCTCTTTCAAAATATCTCGCTCAAACTCCATCAATTCAATACCTTTTAAATGGTCTTTATGATTGAGAATGGCTTCTAAATATTCTTGTCTTTCTATCTCTAATTGTTCTTCCGTATCTCCTAGTATGCTAGAAAAAATTTTCTTAATACTGAGTTTCTCAAGATCCACAATATCTTGGTATTCTTTGTCCAATATTTTCTCCAAAGTTTTTAAATGGACTTGACTTTTCAGCAAACGTCCTTCCAAACGATTCAAATGGCTTTCAGACAGAACTAAACTTTTTTGTGCGTTGATCGTATCTTTTAATTCTTGTTCTATATTTGACATGATGATTATTTTAAAGTTTCGACCATATGGAGAAATCAAATTATCCCCTTACAATTATTCGATAAAGAGCATTAAGATGACTTTGTATTTTGGGTACTCATTGCTGCTTGTATTTGTTTAAGGTGATTTTTATTTTTTTGTGAATTTTTATAAAGGCCACTTATCAAAAGTAAAGGTATGGCAATATAGATAAAACCAAAGCCATTCTTTACCACTCCAAAAACCATAACACCTACCAAAAGTCCTATTCCAAACGCAGAAAAAATTTCCTGTTTTTTAATCTTTTTTTCTTCAAGCAATAAATCTTCATGTGTCCATTTAGAGTAATCTTGTGTATCCATAACGTTTCTGTATTAATTAAAAAATGTTTTATCTTATTATCCTCACAAACTACACTTAACATTAAGGTAATTTATTTTTACAACAAAAGCCAAAACAAAAGATTTACATCAATAGATTTTCGACTAATGAACTTCTATTCACCAAATGCATGAATAAGTCATCAATTGGCAGAGAAGGAATTTCTATTGTCTTCAATTTCAGATAATATTCCTTTGAGGTGAGCAGGAGTCATATCTAATGCTTTCGCCATTTCTTTTAAGATCTGTATTTCCGATTCATCTACATGACCATCTGCGGCAGCAACCGCTAAAGCGCTTCGGATCAAATCTTCTTTGCCATGTCCATTCAGCATTGGCGCTACTTTTTGAAGATAGACATCTACTTTTTCTGGTTGCTCTTCTACATCTTCAATGTATAAATTCAATTGGCCCATCGTCAAGTCATTGTGACTGTGTTTGTTGATCGTATCTAAGACTATTTCTTTTTCTCGATCATCAATGACTCCATCTGCCAACATTATCAAAATCAAAGCATGCTTCAATGCTTTTTCATATTCTGACATGAATTGACTTTCCCCCCTGTCGGATTCATAATCCAAAACGTTTGGCACGAAAGTGCTCTTACAATTTTGGCACTCTACAAACTCGCCTATTTTTCCCATTGGAATTAATGGAATAAAATACAAGGTAAAAAAACGGGTTACTTTTTTGTAATCATAGTCTTCTTCCGATTCACATTGAGGACAGTTAAAAACACCTGATTCCATGGTCGAATTGACACCGCGCGTTCCAAAGATAATCATAGCTTGATTTTTGAAATTAAAAGATGATTACAATGTAAGTAAATTACTGGAAAGGTAGGAATGGGGCTTTAATTTTATTTAGTTGTTATAACTTTCTAGGTAAACAAATTTCCACCTAATAACATTTTAAATAAATTTTCTAAATTATAAATATTACCTCCGGCGGCCACCTTTTTCATTCGAAAAAAAGGTAGAAAAATTCTTGCTAATTTAAACTCCTTCCAGTCAGACAATAAATTAGCCAGCCCCCCGTCCCGTTATCGTACCCTTCTCACGAAATATCGATTATTTTAGATAAATATTTTTTCTTTCTAAAATTAGCATTGAATCTTTATGGTTCAATTCAATGAGTAAGCAGTTTTCATCACCAAACGTTGACTTCCATTTCTAATGAGATGTTGAATTTTGCTTTGACAGAATGTTGGATTTTTTGCGCGAGTTTAAAAATTTCGGAGCCTTTGGCTTTTCCATAATTGACGAGGACTAATGCTTGTTTGGCATGTGCGCCAGTATGCCCCACGCGTTTTCCTTTCCAACCGCATTGTTCAATGAGCCAACCTGCGGGTACCTTTACTTTACCATTGGGCATATTGTAAAAGATAATATTTGGAAATTGTTTTTGTGCGATTTTGAAAGCACGTTTGGAAATTTCTGGATTTTTAAAAAAGCTACCAGAGTTCCCCAACTTAGCTGGATCGGGTAACTTACTCGACCGAATTCTTATCACTGCATTACTGATATCACGAATGTTAGGTTGATCAATTTTGGCTTTAGCTAAAACCTCGCGAATGGCACCATACTTTAAACTGATTTGATGAACGGTAGTCAATTTAAACCAAACATGAGTGATACAATATTTGCCTTTTAGTTTTTGTTTAAAAATACTATTTCGGTATCCGAATTGACAGTCTTTTTTCTTGAAGATTTTTATGTTCCCTGTAGCTATTTCAACCGCTTCTAGCTGATGAAAAACCTGCTCTAGTTCCACTCCGTATGCACCGATGTTTTGGATGGGCGAAGCACCTACTGTTCCTGGTATCAATGATAAATTTTCTATTCCTCCCAATCCTTGATAGATACACCACAATACAAACTCATGCCAATTTTCTCCGCCACCCGTTTTTACATACACACTTTTTTTGAACCTTCGGACAATCTCTTTTCCTTTAATTTCATTTTTCAATAATAGTCCATCCAAATTTTTAGTCAACAATAGATTACTCCCTCCTCCCAAAATTCGAATCGGCTGAATCTTCAATTTCAAAACAGCTTGTAATGTTTCAACACTAGAAAAAGTACTAAATTGTTTGGCTTTCGTAGAAAGGCCGAAGGTATTAAATTGTTTTAAGTTGACGTTTTTTTTTAGGTTCATGTTGGTTAATAGATGGTGTTAAGGTGTTTGCGATCGCTGGGGATATTTGGCACTTTAATACTTCTGTCAGATGACTTATCACTAATGACCTTCTAGGAGAACTTCGGAGAAGCCCCAGAGTCCTTTTTTGATCGGGAGGTCAACCATATCTCTTTTTTGAGCATTGGGGAATATGGCTTTTTTCGAATCAATTCTTTCTAGTTTTCCTTTACGGATAAAAAAGGTATGATAACCATCTACTTCGGGTTCTCCTGCATTTCCAAATCTGCTGGCAAAGTAGGCATTCGATTCTACAAATTCTACTTTTTCTGTACTTGCTGTATGAAAAGAAAACCAACGATTAGACAAACTCACTAGCAAAGGCATAAAGATAATGGACAAGATGGTAATGATAAAATATATTTGGAATACCTCAATCGATTCATTCCCAAAATGACTCATTTTATAACCCAAAAACAATCCGACTAACAATCCTAAAATCGCACCGATCATCAACATGGTTTTCACCTCAAACGTATTATTAAAATGTCGAATTTCTAAAGTGTATAAAATGATTCCGACAATAAAAGCTAGAACTCCAATGATAATTTTTCGAAAATCTTTTCGAGGCACATCGATGGGGTTGTTACCTCCTACTTCGGCTAGATTGAAAGGCATGGTTATGGTGTTATGGTGTTATGGTGTTATGGTGTTATGGTGTTATGGTGTTTAGTAAAAGGTTCATACGATTATTGAGAAGACGTTAATATACTAACACCAATACTAAAGCACTAAAAATCAAATTGTTTCAAACTGGAGTTTGGCTAGGCCGCTGTAGGCGCCGTTGTCCATCATAGATAATTCATCGTGTGTACCTTGTTCTACTATTTTTCCGTCGTCTAAAACATAGATACAATCTACTTCTCGAATCGTTGCTAAGCGGTGAGCAATGATGATAGAGGTTCGACCTTCCATCAATTTATTAAGGGCATCTTGAACTACTTTTTCTGATTCTGCATCTAGCGAAGAAGTTGCTTCATCAAGCAATAAAATAGCAGGATCACGTAGGATGGCACGAGCAATTGCGATTCGTTGACGTTGGCCTCCCGATAATTTAATTCCTCGTTCGCCGACGATGGTTTCTAATCCTTCCGGGAAGCCACTGACAAAATCCCAAGCATTGGATTGTTTGGCTGCTTCTATAACTTCTGCTTCGGTTGCATGGGGTTTTCCGTAAAGGATATTTTCACGGATCGTTCCTCCAAATAATAAAACTTCCTGCGGGACGATGGCTATATTTTGTCGAAAGACAGAAAGATCATAATCATAAATATCTTTACCATCCACTTTAATCTGTCCTGCGGCTACTTTATAAAATTGTAAAAGCAATTGGATGATGGTTGATTTTCCAGAACCACTCATGCCCACCAAAGCCACCTTTTGGCCTGCTTTTATTTTTAAATCAATGCCTTTAAGCACTTCTATATCTTCTCTAGTCGGATAAGCGAATTGAACATTTTGATATTCGATATCTCCTTGAAAACGTTGTTCTGAGGTCAGGACAATTTGTTTGGTTTCGACCTCTGATTCCGTTTCCAAAATTTCTTGAATTCTTTCTGTCGCTCCCATTGCGCTACTTAAAGCGGTATATAAATTTCCTAATCCTCCAATCGCTCCACCGATCAATCCGGTGTAAAGAATAAAAGAAAATAAATCTCCAACTTCCATTTGCCCATCAGCAACTAAAAGCGCACCTTGCCACAAAATGAAAAAGATCGCTCCAAATAAAACGGTAATAATAAAGATAAAAAACAAGCCTTTTATTTTAGCAAAACGAAGAGATATCCCAACGACTTTATCTACGGATTTTCCATAACGTAAAATTTCAAACCATTCATTGGTAAAAGACTTTACGACCGAAAAAGATTGAAATGTTTCTTCTACTATGATATTCGTCTCGGCTAAATAATCTTGCCTTTTTTTGGACATTTTTCGGATATACCGACCAAAGACAATAGCAGAAACAACAACAACCGGAAAGGTCATCAACATAATCAAAGCCAAACGTGGTGTCAACCAAGCTAAAATAATTATTCCCGAAATCAAAATGACAATTTGCCGAACAAATTCCGCCAAGGTGATACTAAAAGCTGCTTGTAATTGCTCTACATCTGTTGTCAATCGACTAGTCAATTCTCCTACTCTTCTTTTTTCGAAGAAAGTAATATTTTGGGAAATTAATTTTTGATATAAAGCTTTACGAACATCTGCCATTCCTTTTTCAGAAACATTGGCAAACAAAACGGTCCGAAAATAAGAAGTGACTCCTTGAATAATCAAAAGGACCAGGAAAAATAAACCATATTGCCAAAGGTCAAAGGTCAAAATTTTGGTGGGTCTTCCAGCTGCCTTATTGGCCATTTCTCCAGCTGCTCCAGGAAAAATCATAAACAATAAGCTCGATCCTGTCAATAAAAATAAGCCAATGATAAAAGACCATTTATAGGGCATCATATATCGAAAAATCTTGGCTGAGCTATTCAGCTGTTCTTTCGTTATTTTTTTTCTTACTTTTTCTGTATTTCCCCTTGTTGGAGCTTTACTCATCTTTATTTCTTTCTTGTTTGTTTACTTTATCGCGCAAAATTACAAGATTAGAACATAAGGAAGGTATTTTAGTTGTTTTTACTTGTCATTTATGAGTAAATTAATTAAACTAGTAGTTTATTTTGAAGCTTATTAGCTTAATTTGGAATATTAAACTAGAAAAGTCATAACCATTATGCCAAAAAGAGGAGAATTAACCCGACGTATGAAAACGATTTTAAAGGGAATTGGGAAAGAGGAAATAACCACCAATGACATCACAAAAATCGTAGCCAATGCTGAACCTGCTTACGACCCAAAGAAAAAGAAACGGCAAGTCATCACGACTCTTAGTGTTCTTCAAAAACGAAAATTGATCAAAAAAATTCGAATCGGTTTGTATAAGAAAACTCGAAAAGGTGCTGCGGTGACGGAAATGCTGACTAAGGAGTAATTGATTATGTTTTATTGCTTCTTGTTCCGATCTTTGATTCCCTTTATCATTGTAAAATTTATTGGATTTAGACCTATCAAAAGTAGAAATCCTAACCTACATTTCCAAGCAGAATATAGATCACCAAAGTGATCAAAACTAAAGCGATACTCAATGCTTTGGCATATTTCCATTGTTCTAGATCGACGACTCCAACATCTGTTATTTTAAACGGATTGGTCCGTGGAGAAAGCATAGACACTAAATGCATCACTGCTACAATCAATAAAAATTCAATGCCCCAAAAATGTACAAAATGTAGATCTACTTCGATATTGAGATAGAAAATAATGTAAAAAAGCAAACCGAAAGCCAAGCCTGCTTTCGCTCCTGTAGCAGATACTTTTGGAAAGAAAAAACCAGCGAGTATGACCGTGGCCATCGGCACAAAAAAGATACCGTTTAACTGTTGCAAAAGTTGATATAATCCTGCTGGAGCATTGGCCACAAAAGGCGCAATTCCAATAGCGAATATGGCTAATATGGCGGATACTATTTTACCCATTCGAACGGTAGATTTTTCAGAAGCATCTGTATTGACATATCGCTTATAAATACCCAAACTAAAAATAGTAGCAGCACTATTCAAAGCGCTATTAAAGGTACTCAAAATAGCTCCCATGATCACAGCCACAAAAAATCCAGTCATCCATAATGGTAATACCTTTTTAACCAAACTCGGATAAACCGTATCTGGATCATCGTATAAAGTATCACCAAAATAATAGAAACCAATGATCCCTGGTAACACAATCACAATAGGAATTAGAATTTTTAAAACACCAGTATACAACAATCCTTTCTGCGCTTCTTTCAATGTCACGGCTCCTAATGCACGTTGAATGATGGACTGATGCATCGTCCAAAAATAAATCTGATTGATAATCAAACCTGTAAATAATACACTAAAAGGCAGGATGGAATCTCGCGATCCAGCACCAACAGAAATTTCATTACTGACTACATTAAATTTTTCTGGAGCCCGCTCAAATACTTTAGTCATTCCTTCAATTACGCTGCCCTCCCCTATATCCAACAAAGCTAAAATTGGCACCAACAAACCTGCAAGGAGTAATCCAAATCCATTGATGGTATCCGTATAAGCCACCATCTTTAAGCCACCAAAAATGGCATAGATCGCTCCGATCGTTCCGACCACCACGACCGTCAACCACAGTCCTTGTTGTTTGGATATATCTAGTAAGTTTGAAATTTCAAAAATGCTTTCAA
>CAYTVR010000160.1:0-15647 GCA_964441245.1 uncultured Saprospiraceae bacterium
GAACGTATGTTTCGCGTCAGAAGGCTCATTCAAAATTCAATTATTCGTTCATTCAATTATTCCTCAGCGTAAATGAATCATCCAAGAAAATAGGAGTCACGGCTACTTTTTCTTTTGCGAAAAGCAATGCATGCAAAGCGTAATTAAGTTTAGAATCTTTTTTGACTTCTGCGCCATGAATGTATAAGCTCGTTCGTTGATCCACTTGATTGCTTGATAAGCTAGGAAAGTCATTTTGAGCAGTAACAGTTTTTAAATTTGGAACATCAGATTTAAGTCCTTGCGGAAAAATAGGCACTCTTAAATCCATAGATTCATTTGGAGACATCACAATGTTAATCGTACTCCAAGGCAAAGCATTGAATGTAGGATAAGCAGCTAAGTAATTTCTAACATCCAATAAAGATTGACAAGAAGTAATGATATATTCTGTTCGGTCATAAGGGTGATTAGAAAAATAAAAGAAAGCATCTTCATAAAATGGATTGGCAGGATCTTGGTCTTCACCTAAAATAAAAGTGATACTTTCTCGACCATACATTTGTCTTGTTTTTGGACTTGTAATGTTAGGGGCTACTTTTGTAGGAATAATTGATACAGATTTAGGAGTAACAGGCTTTTTCAAAGTCTTTGGAATAAGTATTTCTTTAGTTTCTTTTTCCATTGCTGGAATGAAAAGCGCCATAGCATCATCTGATATCAAACAAGCAGCATAGTCAATTTGATCGTTGACGTAGTCTTGTGCTTGTACATTAGTTTGAAAAAAGAAGAAAGAAAAAATAAAAGCGATTTTGATTGAATTTAATTTAATAGATCTCATGGGTTTGATATTTTTGGATAAATGAAATAAATCGAAATAACACTTTCAAAATTAAGGGGAGCATAGCTGATTTGCATCGAAGGACTATTATTCGCAAGCTCTGGCTTATTATTCGTAGAGGTAATGGTTGAATGACTGAATAATTGAATTTTGAATACGCTCTTAAACGTAAAATTTGCGAAAAAGGGTTATTCAAAATTCTCGTATTCAATGATTCAATCATTGGATATAAGAATTTTGAATGTGATGCCTGATCATGTGTTTCGAATTATAGCACATACCTTTAAAAACCACCTGTTCAAAAATCCTATTAGCAGGTTCATTCAATCATTCAAAAATCACACATTCAATTATTTATTCCCTAAATTGCGCCCTTCTTCTAAATAAAAAATCCAAAAAGTACTTTATGGAATTTAATTTGACCAAGCCAATATGTTTTTTTGATGTTGAATCCACAGGATTGAACGTCATTCGAGATAGAATCATTCAGATCGCGATCATCAAATATTTTCCGGAAGGAAAAGAACCAGAAGAATTGACTTTGTTGATTAATCCCGGTATTCCAATTTCTGAAGAGGCGATGAATGTGCATGGTATTACGCCAAAAGATTTGGCCAACAAGCCTACTTTTGCACAAGTATCAGAGCAGTTGTATAATTTTATTGGAAATGCTGACTTGGCAGGATACAATTCTAATCGTTTTGACGTTCCTATATTGATGGAAGAGTTTGCTAGAGTAGGGATGGAATTTGATGTCAGTAAAAGAAGAACAATAGATGTCCAAAGAATTTTTTATAAAATGGAGCCTCGGTCTCTACGAGCGGCCTTGCGTTTTTATTGTAAAAAAGAACTCGTTGATGCGCATGATGCTATGGCAGATGTTCGAGCAACGATTGATGTTTTTAAAGGTCAATTAGAAATGTACGATGGAAAGGATATGATTGATGGAGATGGAAATACTGTAGAAGCACCCGTCAAAAATGACATGCAAGTAATTCATGAATTCACAACGGACCTTAGAACAATAGATGCGACACAACGACTGAAATACAATGCAGATGGTGTTGTTGTGTTTAACTTTGGAAAGTATATGAATCAACCTGTTTTGAAGGTTTTATTAAGGGATCAACCTTATTATCATTGGATATTGAACAAGGAGTTTTCATCGCAAGTCAAGCAAATTATTAAAAATTTGATGAAGGAACATGAAAAAAAGAATCGTTAGTAGCCAAACTCCCGATAGCTATTGGAATATTGGCTAGCATAATGATCAAATAAAAATCTGAATTTTCCTCATGAGCTATAGAAGCCATTTTTCGTTATTCATTCAATGTGTTTTAGTTTTAATAATTGTAGGATTATTGACTGGATGCATTGATGAGGTAGATGGATGTTTGGATAATGCAGCATCTAATTTCAATCCAGTAGCAGATATTGAATGCGAGGATTGTTGCAACTTTCCAGCCTTAAAAATAAATGTGGCTCATCGAATTCAAGACACCCTATCCTTAAGTTATGCAAATGCTTATTGGTATGAAACGCCAGATAGTCATGCCTATTTTAGTATCTCTAAAGTTAAATTTTATCTATCGAATTTTAGATTGGAAAGAGCGGACGGTACACTTGCAGGTGTCATTGATACGATTGATCTAAGTTTACAAGATGGTACTCAAATTACAGTAGAGGATAATTTTAAATTAGTCTCTCGAGATCAAAGTAGTTTTCAATATACTATTGGGACTTTTAGAGAAGTGGGGACATATGAAAAAATTCGCTTTAATGTCGGTTTGGAACCACCAGCAAGTCAAACAAATCCAGAGTCCTTGACCAATCATCCTCTGGCTATTCAAAGCGATAGTTTATTCTCACCAGATAATGGCAAGTATATATTCAACCGGATTACTTATGTTCGGGATACATCAATGATGGATACAATCACAATTGATGTCACAGATTCACTTAGAGAAATAGCCCTTGAATTACCAGAATCATTGACCATTGAACGAGGTTTTGATGTAGAAATCCCTGTCACAATTGATTATTGGGAATGGTTAAAAGGCATTGTTTTTGTGACAAATACTGATGATATCCGAGATTCTATTGTCAGTAACACGGCAAAAGCCTTTTCAATTACAGAATAGAATCATTATTTGTCTATCTTAAAAACTAAGAATGCTGTAATACGTTATATTTTTATATAAAATTTGTATTAAAATTGTACGTAATAATTAAAAGAACATACAATGAAAAATTTTCTCTTTCTTTTTCTAGTTTCTTGCTCACTATTTTTGATTGGTTCCTGTAAAGATGATCCGGAATCAGAAGAGACGGGTAGTGTAGAGTTGAATTTCAAAGGTAGTTTTGGAGACGATCTTTTGCTCATGTTTAAAGAATACACTTATCCTGATGGTAAGAAAATTCAATTAAAAGAATTCAATTTCTTTATTTCAGAAGTATCACTACTTGATGAAGATGGTGTCAGTACCAAATTAGTAGAAGTGGACATGATCGATCTCGGTTTTGATCTGGGAAATCCGGCCTTGGCAGAACAAGGACAAACCTTGGTCATTCGAGATGTGCCAGTAGGGGATTATACTGGAATTAGTATTGGATATGGAGTCTCTGCTGATTTGAACCGAACAGATCCTTCAGAATATGGTACGGAGCATCCGCTTAGAAATAATCATTGGTCGGGCTGGAGTAGTTATATTTTCTCAGTTATAGAAGGAGCTGCAGATATGAATGATGATGGAGAAATTGTTAGTGGAGGAGCAGAAAGCGAGAGCTTTTCTTACCATTCGGGTACAAATGAAAACTACGTAACAGGCGTAATTAGTAGAGCGATCATGGTCAAGCCAGAAAGCGTTCAAACCTTGAACTTTAGCGTAGACGTTCAAAAACTATTTAGAAATAACACGCAAGAATTTGATACCAATTCTGATGGATATTTAGATATTCAAAATTATCCGGGTACGCATACAGATACCAAACAAGAGATGTTCAACCGAATCATGAATAATTTTACGGCTGCAGTATCATTGTAGCTGTTAACTATTCAATTCAAGAAATCTGTCAGGAGGTGCCAAGTCCTTTTGACAGATTTTTTTAAATCCTATTTTCATTACCCTTATGATTCAAAGGATTATATATCTATATTTCCACAGTAGTGATTGTCCTGATCGCTTCAAGAAACTATTCTTTTTTGCTTTATTAGCTGTCGTTTTTTCCGCTTGTCAATCATCAGATTCTGCTAATCTAAACGATCTAAGTTCCATTCCATATACCCCAACAGCTTATGATTTAAATCCGCCTAAGTTTTTGGGATCAATGAATATTCCAAAGGATAATCCATTGACTGAAGAAGGGATTGCGCTAGGACGTCGTTTATTTTATGACCCAATTTTATCGGCAGATAGTACCATGTCATGTGCGACTTGTCACATAGCTGCTGCAAATTTCACAGATGGACAAGCTTTTAGTAAAGGTATTGATGGTGAAAAAGGTAAACGAAGTGCCATGTCTTTGTTGAATGTAGGATTTTACAACACGGGTCTTTTTTGGGATGGCCGAACATCAACTTTAGAATCGCAAGCCTTGATCCCAGTAGAAGATCCCATAGAATTACATGAATCATGGCCAAATGTGGAAAGAAAATTAAGAGCGCATAAAGATTATCCGATGTATTTTCGAAAGGCTTTTGGCATCAAGCAAAAGCAAGAATTGACCAAGGAATTAACGGTAAAAGCAATTGCTCAATTTGAACGAACACTAATCAGTCGAGGAGATAGTCGATTTGACCAATTTAGGAAAGGCGAAATTGAGTTGACCGAAGATGAACAAATGGGCTTTGATTTATTTTTTGACATTAGTCCAGAAATCAAGGATGCTGAATGTGGCAATTGTCATAATGAACCCTTGTTTACAGATCATAAATATGCGAATAACGGACTCGATGCGATCAAAGACTTGACTCAATTTAAGGATCTGGGGAGAGGAGCGGTGATCAATAATAAGTATAAAAACGGGACATTTAGAGTACCGACCTTACGGAATATTGAATTAACAGCTCCATACATGCACGACGGTCGTTTTCAAACTTTAGAAGAAGTTATTGAACATTATGATAGTGGTGGTCAAGCATCCATGAATGTCCATGCCCTCATTCGACCTTTGAATTTAACAGATCAAGAAAAAAATCAGCTACTGGCCTTCTTAAAAACGCTAACAGACAACACTTTTGTAAATAATCCTACATATCAATCTCCTTTTTAATAAATTGCATTCAACAAGTTTCTTAATTCTTCGTTATCTTTATAGGGCTGGTTATTAGCTGTTGGTTGCTAGCTTTTAGGACTATTCTAACAACGAAGTTCGATACAAACAAAAGCTAGCGTTCAAAATTTTTATAAGATGAAAAAGTTATACTACATATTGTTTTCCCTTTTACTCTTTGCAGTGGCTTGTGATGATGACGAATTGTTAATGGATGATGAAGGACCAAATATGGATAACAATGATTTGATAGATATTCCTCATGATCCTCAAACTTACACGATTGATGCGCCTTATTTTTTAGGAGAAATGATTATTCCTGAAGATAATCCAATGACCGTGGAAGGAGTTGCTTTGGGGCGTTTTCTATTTTATGATCCGATCTTATCGGCCGACAGCACCCAATCCTGTTCTTCTTGTCATCACCCTGCGGGAAGTTTTACAGATAACCAATCTGTGAGCGCGGGAATTGATGGGATTACTGGAAATCGAAATTCAATGTCTTTATTGAATGTCGGATATATTACGACAGGCTTTTTCTGGGATGGTCGAGTAAAAACTTTAGAAGAGCAAGCCTTGATTCCGGTAGAAGATCCTATCGAATTACATGAAACCTGGCCTAATGTAATGAGTAAATTGCGGGAACATCCGACTTACCCCAAGATGTTTCGAGAAGCATTTGATATCACTGATCGAGATGATATGACCAAAGAATTAGCCGCGAAGGCGATTGCTCAATTCGAACGAACCCTAGTCAGTAGTGGAGAATCAAAATATGATCGAGCACGATATGGTGGAGCTGGAGTATTCTTAAGTGATGATGAATTGAACGGTAGTGATATTTTCTTTTTTGAATTTTCTAATCCCTCAGAATCTCATCCAGGTTGCTCTCATGATGCTTGTCATGGATCTGCTTTTTTTACATTAAATCGCTTTACCAATAATGGTTTAGATGATGTCGATGACCCTGCTAATTTTCCAGATTTAGGTGAAGGTGGAATTACCGGAAACCTAACAGACAATGGACGATTCAGAGTTCCTTCATTACGTAACATTGCGCTCACTGCACCTTATATGCACGACGGTCGATTCCAAACATTAGATGAAGTGATTGATCATTATGCTTCAGGAGGACATCCAAGTTTAACGGTAGATGCGAATATCGTTTCCTTTACGCTATCAGAGGAAGATCGAGAAGCTTTGAAAGCTTTTTTACATAGTCAAACGGATACCGTTTTTACCAATAATCCAGCGCATCAAAATCCATTTCAATAGAAAAAATTAACTTTAATAAGTTATAAATAAGAAGGGCATTTCTAGCATTTAGGAATGCCCTTTTCGATTTTAAGTAAAAGCAGTAGAATGCTACCAAATTATGAAAGGTACATTTACGTAAATGTAAAGTTATATTTGGCTAAGATAATTCAAAGGCCGCAAGGTAAAATAAAATTCTGTTATGATCACTAATTGATAATTGGAACGCTTGAGATTTTTTTAAAAAGTAGTAGGCACTGATTATTTATTTTAGTCTCACTTATAATGCTTTAAACATAGTGTTTTTTTAAATGTTTTTATTGTAAATGTTTCGGCATGCTGTTTGCCTAATCATTAGTCATTGGGGGATTAATTCCTGATAAAATCTAATCGGTCCCCTCCAGTTAGATGGCAACACCCCCTTATGATAAGACTCCCCAGTTTTATTTTTTGTATTCCAGAAACTTTATAGAAATATTTTACCTATGAGACGGCAGTTTTACACATTAGGGACAATAGTCCTAATGTTGTGCTATACCCATATCTTAACTGGACAGGTGTTATCACAGCAAGAGAACAACCCAGGCGAGTTAGAACTCTTCTACAACAAAAAATCCCATTTTAAGGAGGCAAAATCTGGAGGTAAATATTACCTCAAAATCCAATTTGATCATCTTCCGAATAAGGCTGATTTGCAAGAGCTAGAACGAGAAGGAATTCAATTGCTATCCTTTCATACCAATCGGACTTATCTGGCTGCAGTCCCTTCAAAAGTAAAAAAATCTACCTTTGAAAAGTTGGGAATTCAAGCAGTTCATAAAATTTCTAAAAAGGAAAAAATGGCTTCTGCCTTACGGCAAAACGAAATACCAGAGCATGCTAAAAAAGTAGCAGGAATGGTTGATGTAGCTGTTGTTTTTCATGATCAACTGGAATTGCGAAAAATTCAAAAAGTACTTTCAAAAATGGAAGTAGAAGTTTTGGAATCTAATCGTAGAAATGGAAAAACTCAGATTGTAAGAATCGCAGAAGATAAAGTAGTTGATTTAGCGGAATCTCCTTTGGTAAGTTACGTTGATGTAGTGGCAGAGCCTGTTCAAAAATTGAATCATGAATGCCAAGTGAATCAGCGAGTGAATGTACTACAATCATCAATCCCAGGTGGAAGAAATTTAGACGGAACGGGGGTGGTAGTTGGAGTAGGAGATGGAGGTGAACTAGGAAATCATATCGACTTTGGAGATCGAGTCATTAATAAAGCTAATGGAACATATAGTTCCTTTGGTAATCATGGAGATCATGTTGCGGGCATTATCGGCTCTGCTGGATTGATCAATCCTCGCCATAGAGGAATGGCCCCTGGTGCAACCATTCTTACTCAAAAAACAAGTTTGATTACTTATTACGCACCTAATTATGTTGCAGATCATAACATGGTATTAACCAATAATTCTTACGGAACAAGCTACAATTGTTCTGCTAATGGTACTTACAATTATACCAGTCAAACATTAGACGCACAGTTGCGAGAATTTCCTCATCTGTTACATCTTTTTGCCGCAGGAAATAGTGGTGGAAAAACTTGTCAACCATATCCAAAAGGATATAAAACGGTATTGCGATATTATCAAAGTGCTAAGAATGTCCTGACCGTCGGAATGGTGGCAGAGAATCAGGTAATATCGCCTAATTCTAGTAGAGGACCAGTATCTGATGGTCGAATTAAACCAGAAATATGTGGAGTGGGACTGAATGTTTTTTCTACTGCACGAAATTTTGACTATAGTAAAAAGGGAGGAACAAGTATGTCTTCACCTGCTGTTGCTGGAACCTTGGCTTTATTGTATCAACGATATCGACAATTAAATGCCGATGTAGATCCGAGTGCAGCATTGATTAAAGCCATCGCTTGTAATACTGCTGAAGATTTAGGGAATGCTGGACCAGATTATATTTATGGCTTTGGATTGATCAATGCTCGACGAGCGGTAGAAACCATAGAGGCAGGTCATTACCATTCAGATGAGATTATTCAAGATGAAGAAAAAACCATCACAGTGAATGTTCCTGCTGGATTACCACAATTAAAAGTGATGCTTTATTGGCATGATAAAGAAGCCAGTCCTACAGCAATAAAAGCTTTGGTCAATGATTTGGATTTAACAGTTGTTGATCCAAATGGTACCAGTTATCTTCCTTGGGTTTTAAATCATGATACCCTTGCAGTTGCTGATTTACCTACGCGTAAAGTAGATACCTTAAATAATATCGAACAAATAACGATTGATAATCCAGTGGCAGGTACTTACACTTTTAAGGTAAACGGAAGTGCGATCTCATTTGGACCACAAGCCTATCATGTCACTTATGAGATGGTAGCATCAGAGGTGGTATTGACTTATCCTAATGGTGCTGAATCTTTAGAACCAGGTTCAATTGAATGGATACAATGGGATGCTGATCAAACCAATACGAGTACTTTTAAAGTGGAGTACACTATTGATAATGGAGCTAATTGGTTATTAGTTGAAAATGGAATTGCTGCCAATAAACGATCCATAAAATGGACGGTTCCAAGCAATAACACAGAACAAGGTAAAGTGAGAATCACAAAAATTGATGATGGTTCTGAATCGATGAATACCACTTCTTTTTCAATATTAGATAAAGTCGCTAATCTGGTCATTACACCAAGGTGTGAAGGACGAATAGAAATATCATGGGATGCACAAGAAGATGCATCAGGATATGAAGTATGTTATTTCAATGGGTCTAAGATGGAGTATATTGCAACCACTTCGGAATCAGATTATACCATTAATAATGAAGCAGAATCCTTTGTACTAGGAGAACAATATTGGTTTGCTATTCGTGCAAAACGAGAAAGCGGAGTGGCATCAAAAAGAACTTTAGCCAAATCCTGTATTCCACAGATGGAAGGAACTTGTCCTTGGAGTAATGACCTTTGGATCAAATATATTGATGCACGTAGTATTGGCCGTAAAGCCACCTCTATTGAATTTTCGGCTAACGAGAAAATAAAAATTTCATTGATGAATGTAGGTGAAAATACTATTGGGAATTTTCCAATATCCTATCAAATTGATGGAGGATCAACGGTTACCGAAATGTTTACTCAATCTTTAAATCCTGGAGATTCTATTGTTTATGAGTTTACTCAAACCGCTGACCTATCTGCTTCAGGCACCCACATCATTGATGCTTGGTCTTCTCTAACTGAAGATACTCGAAATCATAACGACACAATTACAGGAATAGAAGTCATTCAACTTCCCAACGAACCTATTCCTGTTGCCATTGATCAACCATTTAAGGAAACTTTTACAAAAGCAGAATCTAATATTTATACAGCAAATAGACTTGGCCTAGATGGGATATCCAATTGGGATTATGAAACGACCTCTGGAGATGGGAAATTAATTATTGATGAAAATAATAACAATTTAGAACTCACAAGAATAGGAAGAAATTCGGGCGAAGAATATAAGAATAAAGTAATTTGGACACTTAATCTATCTGATTATAATCCAGATGAAGGAAACCTGATGCTTAACTTCAATTATATGAGTGATACCATTCTCCCCTTGGCTTCTACGCTAACCTCTGACAATACGGTATGGGTAAGAGGAAATGATACAGATGAATGGGTTGAGTTATATCAGTTGGTCGTAAGAGGCGCCGATTGGGATATTGTCGAAGACTTGAATATAACAACAACTTTATCTAGCGTAGGTCAGGTACCGAGTTCAAGCACGCAGATTATGTTTAGTCAGCAAGATGAATTTGGGTTTACTGTGGATAATATAGAAGTAGAAGAGGTAACGATTCTGCCTGTTGATTTAGTCAGTTTTACCGCTCAACGATATGATCAAGAGGTACTCTTGAAATGGGATACGGCCTCTGAATTGAATAATGACTATTTTGAAATAGAAGTAGCCATAGGAGATGAGGCGGTAGAGAATGAAGCCTTTGAATTTCTTGGAAAAGTAAACGGTAACGGTACGACGAACGAAGCTCAGTCTTATGAATTTTGGGATTATAGTACTAATAAATCTGGTAATCGCTATTACCGATTGAAACAGATAGATCAAGATGGACAATTTGTTTATTCTCCAATTAGAGTAGTCAATTTTTCTCTAAATGATCTTAAAGTGGAGGTAGCTGTTTATCCAAATCCATTTTATAATTATCTAAAAGTTCATTACAAGAGTACAGAGGCTAAGGATTTGGAAGTCATCTTAATAGATGCAAAAGGTGCTGTTATTCAAAAATTCCAACATCAAGTATTGGAAGGTGCACAAGATCTTTTATTAGACATTGATGACAATCTGCCAGCAGGAATGTATTTCATTAAAATCCCAAGTGATAAAAACGCGGCGATCATTCCGCTATCAAAAATTAGAATGTAGTTAAAATGATAAATGTGATAACTCTATATCAATTATAATGTATTAATTTTATTAGACGGTTAATTATGATGGAAAGATGCCCTATAATCGGGGATATCTTTCCTCTTTTTTAATCAACCCCAATACATTTTTGTATTCTTTTTCTTCTTTTTTCAATTTTTTTGCCTCGATTTAGGCTTTTTTTTACAAAAAAAATCTCCACTTTCAGCCCATCTAAAAAATATTTTTCCCACAAAATAAGGATTTCGACACAGATTAAAAATATTTAAAATATTGATTATCAATAATTTATAATTTTTTATTATTTCTAGAAGCATTTTATTATTTCCCACAATAGTTAAAATATGTCTTTGTCTAAGGCTATTTTTCTTACGATAATTGTAATGTGATTGATAGGAAAGGTAGAAGAATAGAAAATATGGCTAAAAGAAGCCAACACAAACTTGAGATATGTTCATGGGATTATAATTTGTTGATAGTAGGTCATTTCAACTCGGAATGACTTGCTATTAAGCTTTAATCTCTGCTAAATAAAATATATTGTTTGTTATTAGAATAGAAGAAGATGAATAACAAATGGTTTCGATGAAAATAAAGATTGATTTTCATCCTCGCCGATTAAGTTCGGCCATTAATTGTATATGTTCATGGGATTATAATTTGTTGTAGTAAGTCGCGTTTCGTAAAACGCGACTTTCTTTTTTTATGCCCACCTGATTGCTTCCCTTCTTTATTGTTTAGATACTGAATTCATGCAGATGTCTAGTCGAAGTTTTTCGATGATCATCGAATGGTAGGGGAGCGTGTACGTGGAATCGTACTTACCGCATAGTGTTTTATTCGCTATTCGTTCTTTCTAGTATTAATGACGAAAATGATTTTACTCCAGTATTTATACATTCTTCATCTACTTTAAAATTAGGTGCGTGGTTCATCGCAACGATTCCTTTTTCAAGATTTGAACCACCCAGTAAGAAATATACGCCAGGTGTTTTTTGTTGAAAATAAAAAAAGTCGTCATTGAAATAAGGAATTTGACCATAATTCAAGACAACTGTTTCATTACCATAAATATCATTGAGAATCTTTATCGCTTTATTCGTCAGTATTTCATCATTTAATACCGTTGGATTTTCCTGAATGTATGACATGGAGATAAAATGATCTTTAAAATCTGAAGTGTTGATCACTTGTTCAATTTGTGGTAAAATATTTGGTAATTTTGACTTGTTCGTTTCATAAACGAAGGCTTTTATAATGAGTTGATTGTTATCTTCCTCAATCACAAAATTTTCCTCCATAAAGAGATAATCTTTGAAGACAGTATTTGTATTGGTTAATCCAATTTCAGGATCAAATGCTTTTGGGATTTCCCAAGGATTTGCTTCACCTTTTTTTCGTAGTATTTTACTTCTTATATTATCGCATAGTGCTTTTGCATCATTTTTTGAAAACTTATCATTGAATATAAACTGTATTCTTTTTTGATAAGCATACATTTCGTTGGGTTTAACCATTATTTGACCGAGGGGTAAAGCAGTTACGTGTAAGGAATATATTTCATCAAGATTTATGTTTGTAAAATCATTGTTAGAAATCATGTTCTTTGCCCCAACAAAAGTTTCTTCTTCTGGTTGAAATATAAAATATACAGTGCCAATTAATGATTCCTTATTTTGGGCTAATACTTCAGCTATTCCAAGTCCAATAGCCATATGAACATCGTGACCGCAACCGTGCTGTACTCCCTTAACTTTTGATCGATAGGGTACTTCATCAGGGAAATCATTAGGTATCGCATCCATGTCAGCACGCCAAGCTATGTTTTTTCCCTTTTTCTTTCCCTTTAGGATTCCGATAACTCCATTACCTGCAACTCCAGTTTTTACCTCTAAACCTAAATCAGATAAGTGTTTTGCAATAATTTTGGAAGTTCTTATTTCATTTCCAGCGAGTTCTGGGTGTTCGTGAAAGTCTCTTCTAATTTCAACAAGACTGTTGAATATTTCATCGGTGATATTTCCAATATTTTGGTGAATCGTTTTTTCATCTGATTTGTTGCAACCAATTATAATGATAAAAAAAAGTAAAAATGTAGGATGACTGATTAATTTCATTTAATGATGTTTGTTTGATTTTCCTGATTTCTAGACAAAGAAAATGATAGGTGATGAAATCTTATCAAATAAAATTTTAAGAAGTTATGATGTATAAATGTAAATAATTATTAGAAAAAAATCCCAAAATAGGGTAGTAATGTGCGCTACGAAATAATGTTTTATGGATCATTTATATTTTTTGTCAATCCTATTTTTACTCATTAATCTGTCAGTCTTATCATTGTACACAACCAGAAAATATCAATAAGAACCACTAGTGAGCATAGAAGCTAAAAGAGATGCTTCATCAATAAAAAAAGAGACTACAAGGCTTGAATGGCTTGCAGTCTCTTTAGGAGAGAGTCGATATGCTATCTAAAATAAACTATTTAATATTAATCATCTTCTTGGTTGCGGTATGATTAGAAGTCTGTAAACGATAATACAAAATGTCCGCACCATCCAAATCCTGTTGATGGATGTTTACTTCATTATATCCTTTAGCAAAATCCTTTTGAATCACTTGTAAGCTTCGACCTGCTACATCATAAATCGTTAAGGTAGCTTCAGTGGCTTCAGGCAAAGTAAAACCAATAGTTGTATTTGATTTGAATGGATTCGGTTGATTTTGATACAAGGCAAAAGTAGATTCACCAATGCTATTTTCCTTACTAAATTCTAAGTTTACGTTCATCAAAGATTCAGTTTGGCTATAGGCTTCAGCA
Source organism: uncultured Saprospiraceae bacterium (assembly GCA_964441245.1). Classification (GTDB taxonomy): domain Bacteria; phylum Bacteroidota; class Bacteroidia; order Chitinophagales; family Saprospiraceae; genus JALZUU01. The sequence continues at coordinate 13,601 of CAYTVR010000160.1, forward strand.
GTCGTATAACGAGAGTTTAAACTCATTGCTTGACTTAAATTTACGTTTGCTTTTGCTTTAAATGTTAAACTGAATAGTACCGCATCATCAGCTAAAGTAACCGCTTCTTGAACGTTCCAACTAGCAGTCAGGACACCTTCGTGTAAACGAGTTCCAAAGTTATTGGAACTTAAGTTATTTAATTCACCAGTCGCTAGATCGATGAAGTCCATCTGATTTGGATCAAATTGCAAAGTAAATTGATAACCTAAGACTTCTTTGAAATCTTTTGCTTTAAAGTCAATGGTATGCGTTTGACCAGTCTTCAATGCTTGATCCTCTACTTGAAGAATCAAATCGTTCAATCCTTCTCGAGTATCACCAGCAAGCAATTGATTTGGAATCGCAGAACCGTTGACATCACCAATTTTGACGGCTATGAAATCAGCGATTTCATTTTCAGATAAATCATTGATATTATATTCCTCTGGGAAAGTCGATTCGAATGGATTGCTTGGATCAAGGAAAACAAAAGCTTCCTCCACAAATCTCCAAGAAGTATTGTTTGGAAATTCCTCATGAATCATTAGAATCATTTTACGAAGTTCGACCATGTCGAAGGCAGTAATGCTTCCGGACTGATCAATATCCGCGGCAATCAATTTATAGGGAGAATCTAATTGTTGAATTCCTAAAACATGTTGACTAATCAAAATTAAATCCATCGTGGAAATACCATTTAATGGATTATCATTTCGAGAAGGGGCAACAGTGTAGTTGTTTTCAGAGGGTAATGCAAATTCGTAAAAACCATCATCATCTGTTTCCATCTCTTCTTCTATATCTGTTCCACTGGCATTGACTTTTACTAGTTCTACTAACTCATTAGATTCTGTTCTTAGGTGACCGGAAACAGTCATACTAATGGCTTCTGGTCCATCTTTTAAATAAAACTTAGCAGAAGTTGTACTTGCATTGCCACAATTATCCGTCGCTGTGAAAGTAACAATCGTTGTTGAAATTCCACCAGTTCCGCAGTTTTCTGCATTCGGAGAACTTGGAGAGAAGGACCACGTAATTGTATTGTCACAATTGTTATCGATCTCTACAGAATTCATGGCTTCCTGTCCCCATGATTGGTAATCTGAGTTGGCAAAAGCGCCACAGTTTCGGAAGGCACCTGGGATAGTACCACTGATCACTGGAGCTGTATTGTCCACTACAACAATCGTTGAAGCACAACTCGCAGAACGTCCACATGGATCAGTTGCGGTGAAATTAACCGTTGTTTGAGATCCACAACCTCCTAAACTATTCGGATTGAAGTTGTAAGAAACAACTGGATCTAAACCGGCACAAGACGTTACAAAAATGGCATGTTGCGTATACAAATCAAACGCTGCGATGGCTTCTTCAGCCGTTGCATCGCAATCAATTTCACAATCAATAGTTGGACAAATATATTCAAAAGGATCATTCTGAATCGTATATGTTTGAACATGAGTAGCCATTCGGCCACAAACATCTTCTACGGTATATCTGAATTGATATCTCGCACCTGGACAATTTTCTGTACCAATGACAGGTAAGGCTTCCACGGTTTTAGTTGACCCTAATGCACAATCTGTTTCCGCATTAAAGGCAGCTATTTGAGGAAAGGCCTCTACACCACAGGTAACGACTTGGTCTAAAGGTATTTCTGTTATGATGGGCCCAAGCAAACTTTGATTGAAAGTAAATGTTTGCGCACAAGTGCTTACATTTCCACAAGCATCTGATATGCTATAAGTTCGAGTCAAGGTACGATCTGCAGGATTACTAGAGCAATAATCTAATAAATCTCGACCTGCCGGACTATCACTAAACTCAATTGTCCATTCATCAGCAGTGCTACAATTATCCATTCCCGTTCCTCCTATGTCGATGAACTCAGCAATTGTATTAGCCGTCGGTAATGGACCACTCAAACAATCAAGATCATCTAAATTAGCCGGACAAGTGATCACTGGTGGTGTCGTATCATCTACCTCAATGGTTTGCACGCAAGTGCTGGAATTTCCACAGGCAT
>CAYTVR010000161.1:0-15629 GCA_964441245.1 uncultured Saprospiraceae bacterium
CCAGATACGGACTCCACCTATTTGGGAATTGTCATCACCCTTCAGGTAGTACACATGACCTCAGCCTCTTACCTTTTTGTTGGAGGCTTGGAAAAAACACCCGGTTTGAGTTCCTTCAAAATTACAGATGAAGGACATCTTGAGCACGTTCAGTCCATGGCCGATACGAAGGAAATTTATACAGATGGCATCATTGGAATGTCTGTCCATCAAATTGGGGGGGAAACATTCTTGTTTACGGGAGGTTTTCAAGACAATGGCCTGAGTAGTTGGAAAGTTTTTGAGGATGGCCGATTTGATAATGTTTCCAATATTGGAGATGATGCTAATTCATTCCTGAATGGAACCTATCCTGTAATCTCCTCGACGGTGAAAGATTGGAACTACGTGGTGGTAGGGCACAGGCACCACAGTTATTACCGACCAACTCCATGGGTGAAAGACAGGCATTCCTACTTCTATCATGGAGATGCGATTAGTGTTTTTTGGGTTAATCCTAAAGGGGAACTAATTCCGCGCTCAGTTTTTCAGGGCAATAGCGAAACTTTGATCAAGGGACAAACAAGGTTGCATAGGTTGCCTTTTGATGAAAACTATGATCTCATTGCGGCGGCTACTCGGGATGATCAAAGCATCCAACTTTGTACGATCACCGAAACAGGCAGGCTGATAGACGCAGGAAAAATTAAGACAGGGTTTCCCATTTATTATGGTTTGTGTGGCCAAAAAATCGGGGATAGTTTATTTTTATTTGCCGGGTCAGTTGAAGGAAAGGTATTCACCTCTTATCGTTTGGATAAGCTTTAAGCAGTTATACAATCATTGCGAATTTTGACGTCTTCTTTGTGCCTTAAACGACTAGTTTGATTATGAAAAAAATAATCTATTTTCTTCTCTTAAGCTTGATTACCTTATTTACCTGTAGGGGAAATAAGGAAGAGCAGACATTCCAAAAAATAGAAACAAAATATTTTGAAAATAATCCTGAATCGCTTTCAAAACATGTAGCTGCACCAGAGTGGTTTGCTGATTCCAAATTGGGCATCTACTTTCATTGGGGACCTTATAGTGTTCCTGCTTTTGGTAGTGCGTGGTATCCTTGTTATATGTACATGAAAGGAAGTAAAGTAAATAAATTTCATGAAGCGCATTTTGGCAAAATTGAATCGTTTGGTTATGAAGATTTTATTCCGATGTTTACAGCCGAACAATTTGATCCAGAAGATTGGGCGAGTCTATTCCAAACTGCGGGAGCCAAATTTGCTGGACCAGTTGCTCAACATCATGATGGCTTTGCTATGTGGGACAGCAATGTAAATCCATGGAATGCAGCAGACATGGGCCCCAAACGGGACATCACAGGTGAATTATTCCAATCCCTAAAAAAGAGAAAGCTCAAAACCATTGCCACTTTTCATCATGCCCGCAATGGTCAACGCAATGCCAAGACACCTGAGCGGTGGGAGAGAAATGGATTTAATAGTCATTATCCATATCATCCCGACTTACCAACTGCTACTACTGATCCAAAACTTCGAAAATTATTTGGCAACTTTGAAACCATTGATGAATTCAATCAATATTGGTTAGCGCAAGTTAACGAAGTAGTGGACAATTACCACCCAGACCTAATATGGTTTGACTCTTGGTTGAATTTGATACCAGAAAATATTCGAAATAATATGGCTGCTCATTACTTTAATAATGGAGTAAAAACTGGACAAGAAATAGTGATCTGCCGCAAACAAAATGACTTACCTTTAGATTATAGCATTGTGGACATCGAACAAGGTGGTCGTCGAGATATCCATCCGCAACCGTGGATGACTGACATTACTTTAGGAGAAAGTAGATGGATGTATGTGGAAGGCCATAAATACAAAGACGCAACGCTAGTTATCCGCAATATGATTGATGTTTGGAGTAAAAACGGGATTGTATTATTGAATGTATCTCCCCGTTTTGATGGGGTCATCAATGAGGAGCAAAGAGATATTTTAAAACAAATCGGAGACTGGTTAAAAGTACATGGTGAAGCCGTTTACGAAACAAGGCCGCATACGATCTTTGGTTACGGTCCGGCAAAAGCTGTAGATGGTTCGCACGGTGGACAATCATCAAAAATAAAATACACCGCACAAGATATTCGATTTACAGTAGCTAAAAATAAAAAGGAGATGTACATTTTTTTCCTAGGAAAACCAGAAGGAGGTAAAAAAATACAATTGCGTTCCATAGGAGGTTATCATCGCAACATTCCACCAGCTCCGATTAAAAAAATTAGTGTATTGGGTGCTGATGTAGAAGTAAAATGGGAACATACTTCCGAAAGTTTTTACATCACTATACCAGAGTTTGGGATGAACGAAATCGCATCTGTTTTCAAGTTGGAGCTGGAGTAAAAAATAAGTACAGTAAACGATATAAAAATTAATAACCAGAACAGAAAAAATGCATAAAATTTATACCCTTGTTTTAATACCCTTTCTGGTAATAACATGGATCAATGCTCAATCATCGGTATCGGATACCTTCACGGAAATTCAGTACCTCTCTGGTAAGGGTAAGGATAATTTAGTTCAATGGGACTTCTACTGTTCTGCTGGTAGGAATAGCGGAAAATGGATGACCATTGATGTGCCCTCATGCTGGGAACAACAAGGATTTGGAAACTACAACTATGGTCATGACCAAAAAGCAAATAAAAAAGTACATGATGAATATGGACTATATAAACATCAATTTTTAGTGCCAACTAAATGGAAAAATAAAGAAGTGAAAATTGTTTTTGAAGGAGTCATGACCGATGCTGAAGTGAAAATAAATGGAGTCCTAGCTGGCGAAATCCATCAGGGGGCTTTTTATGAATTCAAATATTCCATAACTAAACTACTTAAATATGGCGAGGAAAATTTATTAGAAATAAAAGTCAATAAAGTTTCTTCCAATCAATCGATCAACTTCGCTGAGCGCAATGCTGATTTCTGGATATTTGGAGGGATTTATCGTCCAGTGTATTTACAAATTTTTCCTAAAGAACATATTGAACGAGTAGCGATTGATGCGAAAGCCAATGGACAAATTGTTGCCGACCTTTTTATAAAATCAAAGCATGCAGTAAGTGTGGAAGCCAGTTTGTTTGATTTGGATGCTAAGCTTATTCAAAAATTAGACGACTTAACCATTGGTCGTTCAACCGAAAAATGGACCATCAAAACAAAAGCATCCAGTATAAAATCATGGAATCCTGAACAACCAAATCTATATCAATTAGTTATTGCTATTTTGGATGAAAATGGAAATACACTTCATGCAATTGAGCAGCGAATTGGTTTTAGAACGGTTGAATTACTGAAAGGAGATGGAATATATGTAAATGGTCAACGCATCAAATTTAAGGGAGTCAATCGCCATTCTTTTTATCCTACTTCTGGTCGGACCACTTCAAAAGATTTGAGTATTGAGCATGTGAAAATGATGAAAGACATGAACATGAATGCTGTTCGAATGTCCCACTATCCACCTGATGTTCATTTCTTAGATGCTTGTGATTCGCTTGGACTGTTTGTAATTGATGAAGTATGCACTTGGCATAGTCCGCACCTTGATACTAAAGTAGGGCGCAAAATTGTCAAGGAAACGGTAGTTCGTGATGTCAATCATCCATCAATTCTGCTTTGGGCAAATGGTAACGAAACGGGATGGAATACAGAATTGGACGACGACTATCCAATTTGGGACATTCAAAAACGGGAAGTCATCCATCCTTGGAATATTTTTAGAAAAACAAACACTTTGCACTATTTCCATTATCATGCTTTTGCGAATGATGCCTATTCACAGGAAAAAATATTTTTCCCAACGGAATTTCTGCACGGTCTTTACGATGGAGGTCATGGTGCAGGATTAGAGGATTACTGGTCGCAAATGTGGAATATGCCAACAAGTGCAGGTGGCTTTTTATGGGATTTTGCAGATGAAGCTATAGTGCGTACAGACAAAAATGGAGTCCTCGATACAGATGGCAATCATGCGGCGGATGGCATTGTAGGACCTTATGGGGAAAAAGAGGCTAGCTATTTTACCATTAAAGAAATTTGGTCACCCATATACATTGAAAACCGATATATCCAAGATGATTTTTCTGGAGTTTTTAGAGTAGAAAATCGGCATCACTTTACCCAGTTGAACGAATGCAAAATGATTGCGAGTTGGCTGAATTTTGATGGTCCTGATGGAAAAATTAGTCCAAGAGTTTTAGCTCGTTACGAGGTTGAACTTCCGGCTCTTAAGCCTGAGGAAAAAGGAAAATTTATTGTTGAAAAACCTGACAACTGGAAATCTGCTGATGCTTTGCATTTAACCGCTACCGATATTTATGGAAAAGAAATATTCACTTGGAGCTATCCCGTAAAAGTGCCTCATGTAATTAGTAATGAGTCTGTTGATTATCAAAGAAATGGGGAATTGTCCATTGTTTCCGAAAATGATAAATACATCGTTTCATCAAACAACTTTCAATACACTTTCTCCAATAAAACAAGTGTATTGACAGAGGTGAAAAAAGATAACAAAGTAATTCCTTTTAGCAAGGGACCAATTATTCTTGGTCATACGGATAAATTGGATAAGGTTTATTTTAAAGAATATTCAAATAAAATTGAAATTGTGGCTGCATACGAAGAAACGGACAAAACGCCCGCATGGGCTGCTCACAAAGACTTAAGTTCGGACAGTATAAAGTGGACCGTTTATGCCAATGGACTGCTCGATTTGAATGTTAGCATTAAAGGGAAACGAATTGTAAAAGCTTACAAAGGAATTAGTTTCTCTTTCCCTGAATCGGAAGTGTTAGGTATGAAATGGTTAGGCGACGGCCCCTACCGTGTTTGGCGTAACAGAATGAAAGGAACAAAGTTTCAGGTTTGGGAAAACGAATACAACAATACTACTACAGGTGAGTCAGGTTTTGAATACCCAGAATTTAAAGGCTTTTTCTCTAGCTTGTATTGGGCAAGGGTAAAAGGAAAAGACAATAATGGATTTACCGTATATTGCCACTCACCTCATACTTATTTTCGAATGTTAACACCTGATAAACCAGCAGGTGATGAAAGAGGACGAGTATCTCCAGAATTTCCGGAAGGAGATATTTCATTCCTAAAAAACATTCCGCCTATTGGAACAAAATTTCAAGAACCAGAATCGATGGGACCCCAAGGGAATTCTGAAAATTATTTTGGTAATGATGATGATCCGTTAATAATTATGTTGACCTTTAAATTTTAATTCATAAAACGGTTTTAGAAAAAAGTCTTATGGGAAACCCTAAATATTTTATCAGCGTTGATTGGGGCACTTCTAATTTTAGAATAAGAGTGGTTGATACCGCATCATTAAAAATAGTAGTAGAACACCAAACGGACCAAGGAATAAAAAAGTGCTATCAAAAATTTTTAGCCCAATCTGATTTGAACCAATTTCAATTTTTTTCGGAATATCTTTTATCTCAAGTACAACAACTACCTACGGAATATCATAAGTTGATCATTGTTTTATCTGGAATGGCATCAGCCAATATTGGTATGCTGGAACTAGATTATGCAGCAATGCCTTTTGGCCAAAAAGGAAATGATTTGGTGAAAAAACATTTGACACTTCTAAGTGGTCATCAGGTGATTTTAATTTCTGGAGCAAAGAGCAAAACTGGGATGATGCGTGGAGAAGAAATTCAAGCACTAGGTTTAACGGAGTATATCAATCAATATGGTGATGGGATTTTGTTATTGCCAGGTACACATAGCAAACACCTCAAATATCAACAAGGTCAATTCACTGACTTGAAAACTTTTATGACGGGAGAATTATTTGAATTGCTTTCGAAAAAAAGTATTCTAGAAAATAATGTTCAACCATCTTCTTTTACTTCTGAAAGAAAAAATGCTTTTTTACAGGGTGTAGAATTAGGTTTTCAAAAAAAACTAAGCTCCAGTCTGTTTTCGATAAGAGCAAAACACCTTTTACAAAAATCCAATAAGGAAGACAATTACTACTTTTTGAGTGGATTACTAATTGGTGATGAATTATCATATTTAAGCAATTGGAAAGAGAATTTATTTTTAGCAGCACCAAATTCAACAAAAAAATTATATCAATTGGCTTTTCAAAAAACGATGCCTAATGTTCAACTGATTATTTTTGAAAACAAAATTATTGACCTTGCTTTACTTAAAGGACAGCAAAAAATTTTAAACCTTCATGATTGCTAATCTAAATTCATCTTTTTCATTGGAGCAATTCCAAAAAGCGCCAATTGTTGGTATCATTCGAGGATTGTCAAAAGAAGATACCTTTAATATTGCAATGGCATATCAAGCCGCTGGACTTTATACTTTGGAAATTACCATGAATACCAAAGGAGCAACAAAGATGATTGCCCAGCTCAATCATGAATTTCCCGATCTATGTATTGGAGCAGGGACCGTTTGTACCCTATCGGAATTAATGGATGCTATTGAAGCAGGCGCACAATTCATAGTTACTCCAATAATAAATGAAGAGGTCATAAAAAAATCAGTCGATCTGGGCATTCCTATTTTCCCGGGTGCTTTTACTCCATCAGAGATTTATAAGGCTTGGTCATTAGGAGCAACGGCGATCAAAGTGTTTCCAGCTGCTCAATTAGGACCGAGTTACATTAAGAATATATTAGCTCCACTGAATAACATTAAATTATTGCCCACCGGAGGCATTTCAAAAGAAAATATGAAATCCTTTTTTGACGCTGGTGCTATTGGCGTAGGAATGGGAAGTTCGTTGTTGAATAAAAAACTCATTAAAGAAAAAGATTTTGATGGACTCCAAGAACATTTAATTTTAATAAAAGAGAAAGCGCTCAACATTAGTTAGAAAAGTTAACTAAAAAGATCATTTGTGCTCTATACTAATTCTTTTGATTTACAGTCTAATGTTTAATAATTTTAAATTGCCCTCAAGTTTAGGTAATTTTCATGTTAGATGTAAAAAATAAAACAATGAAGAAAACGTCAGGAATGGAAGTCGCTAAGGTGGAATTATTCAAAGTGCCACCACGCTGGTTATTTGTAAAAGTGACCACCAAAAATGGATTGACGGGATGGGGAGAACCCGTTGTGGAAGGACGAGCAGCGACCGTTGAAACAGCTATAAAAGAAATGTTTCCATTTTTAATTGGACATCCAGCCAACAAAATTGAAGATTTTTGGCATTTGGTTTATCGAGGTGGATTTTATCGAGGTGGCCCAGTTTTAATGAGTGCCTTATCAGGCATTGATCAAGCATTATGGGATATAAAAGGAAAAGCATTAGGTGTTCCCATTTACGAATTACTAGGTGGAGCTGTTCGTGACAAAATGAAAATATATGGTTGGGTACACGGTGACACTAAAGAAGAATTGGAAGAAGCTGCAAAAAGCAGAATCGCCAATGGATTCACTGCCGTGAAAATGAACGTGACCAAACATATGGAATGGATTGATGCACCTTACAAAGTGAATGCGGCTGCTGAACGATTGGCCACAGTCAGAAATGCGATTGGATATCAATATCCGATTGGAGTTGACTTTCATGGACGGGTGCATAAAGGTATGATCAAAATGATGGCAAAAGCCTTAGAACCATATCAGCCTTATTTTTATGAGGAACCAGTGTTATCTGAAAACAACGAAGTCTTGTCCATTCTCCAGTCTTTTACTTCCATTCCAATTGCAACGGGTGAACGAATGTACTCTCGTTGGGATTTTAAAAAAATAATTCAAGATGGCCTAGTAGATATTGTTCAACCAGATTTAAGTCACGCAGGCGGAATTTCAGAAGTAAAAAGAATTGCAACGATGGCAGAGGCTTATGATATTGCCATTGCACCACATTGTCCATTAGGACCCATTTCTTTAGCGGCAGCCTTACAGGTTGATTTTTCTTGCATCAATGCATTGATACAAGAGACAAGTTTAGGGATTCACTATGCCGAAGAGATAGACTTGACGGATTATTTAAAAGACCCAACCGTTTTTGGATTAAAAGATGGTTATGTTCCATTGCCAACCGCACCTGGTTTAGGAATTGAAGTGGATGAAGAGAAAGTAAGAGAAGCCGCAAAAATAGGGCATGAATGGAAAAGTCCAATTTGGAGAAACGAGGATGGCTCGGTGACGGAGTGGTAAAGCTAAGAGCTAAAGGAATATTCAATATCCAATTAAGAGGGCAGAAAATATTTGCGTAGATTTTTAATAAAAGCGGTTTGAAAATATCCAATTTCCATTAAAGAATACTCAATATCCAATACGGGGTCAATATTAAAAAACTTGCTTAATTATTTTTCTGAATATGCTTAATATCCAATGAATAGATTTTCGTTCAATGATCATATGCGAACTGCTCCAGATTGATTATTGAATATTGAATATTTTTTCGAACACTCCTAAATTGAAGAGTTAAATTCAATTTGCTTCTAACAAACAAACAAAAATATGAGTAGCACAGTAACCGCAAAAACAACAACTAAACGATACAACATTCTGGCCTTGGTATTCATAACAGTGGTCATCAACTACATGGATCGAAGCAATATTTCTGTTGCGGCTTCAGCAATCACTAGTGAGTTGGAACTGACCAAAGTCCAAATGGGTTTGATTTTTTCTGCTTTTGCTTGGACCTATTCCTCTCTCCAAATTCCAGGTGGAATATTAGTAGATTATGTTCGTCCAAGAATTTTATATCCAATCATTTTAGTGTTTTGGTCAGTAGCCACTTTGATCCAAGGCTTTGTCAGTTCGGTTACAGCATTAATTGGTTGTCGGATGGCTATAGGTGTTTTTGAAGCGCCTTCTTATCCTTGTAACAATAAAATCGTTACCAGTTGGTTTCCTGAAAAGGAAAGAGCGTCGGCCATTGCCGTTTACACTTCTGGACAATTTATTGGTTTAGCTTTTTTAACGCCCGCGCTTATTCTCATTCAAAGTTACATGGGCTGGCGAGGACTTTTTATTGTGTCAGGAATTATTGGTATTGTCTGGGCATTGATTTGGTATGGTTTTTATCGAGATCCTAAAAAACATGCTTCCGTCAGTTCAAAGGAATTAGATTATATTGAAGAGGGTGGTGGATTAGTGAATCATATTACTATTGAAAAAGAAGAAAGACAATTTTCTTGGAAAGATTTAAAATCTGCTTTTGCCTATCGAAAACTATGGGGCGTGTATTTAGGACAATTTTGTTTGGGCTCATTGTTCGTTTTTTTTCTGACTTGGTTTCCAACTTATTTGGTAGAATATAGAGGATTGGATTTTATCAAATCTGGATTTTTAGCTTCTCTTCCTTTTTTAGCTGCATTTGTAGGTGTATTGTTATCCGGTTTTACCTCTGATGCATTAGTTAGAAAAGGCTATTCTAATGAGTTCGCTCGGAAAGCACCAATACTTCTTGGAATGTTGTTGTCGATGTTTATCGTCGGTGCCAACTATACAGATAATACTGCTTTGATCATCTTTTTTCTGTCTTTAGCTTTTTTGGGAAATGGCTTGGCCTCTATTGCCTGGGTATTTGTTTCGCTATTAGCACCGAAGCGATTGATAGGTTTGGTTGGAGGAGCCTTCAATTTTATCGGAGGTTTGTCGGCAGTGATTACCCCAATCGTCATTGGTTATTTAGCAGAAGACGGAGATTTTAAACCTGCTTTATTATACATTGGATTTTTGGCCTTTTTAGGATTTTGTTCCTATTTGTTTTTGGTTGGAAAAGTAGAAAGAATTGAAATCGATGATTAAAAATAAAAGATGATTGAAAATAGAAAACATATAATTTTTTGCTTTTTAGCCTTCACCTTTTGTTGGTTGACTGCTTGTCAAGAAAAAGTAGAAGCTGAATATCCGACCATTGGTTATTTAGAAAAATTAGATGAGCAGTTTGATCAGGTCGTTTCGCCTAAAGCGAAAATTGAAGTGATCAGCACTGATCACAATTGGACGGAAGGACCAGTGTGGTCAGCCAAGAAGCAATGGCTTATATTTTCGGATGTTCCTGAAAATATCGCTTACAAATGGACGGAAGAAAATGGAGTAACAATTTTTTTAAACCCTAGCGGTTATTCAGGAAAAGAAAAAGGAATGGCTGGCTCAAATGGATTGACGGTAGATCAAAACGGAAATTTAATTTTGTGTAAAAGTGGTGACCGAGAGATCGCACGTTTAACTAATTGGGACCAAAAGCCTAAACCCATTTTTGAAACGATAGCCAACCGTTATGAGGAGAAAAAATTCAATAGTCCCAATGATGTTGTCATGGATACGAAAGGGAATTTTTATTTTACTGACCCTGCTTTTGGAATAAAAAATAAGGACCTAAAAGAGATGGATTTTCACGGAGTGTTTAAAATTACTCCACAGGGAGCAGTTCATTTATTGACAAAAGAATGTCCGACTCCTAACGGAATTGGATTGTCACCAGATGAGAAAACCTTGTACGTGGCGAACTCCAAACCGCCACTACTTTTTGCTTGGGATATTTTAGATGATCATACGATTACCAATAAAAGAATTCTGTTTGATGTAAAGGAGTTATGGGAAAAAAGTATTGCCAAACAAGCACCTGATGGAATGGCCGTCAACAAAGATGGTATTATTTTTATGACTGGCCCCGATGGCGTTTTGATTTTTACTCCAAAAGGCAAACACCTTGGAACGATTAAAACCGATAAGCGAACTTCCAATTGCACCTTCAATGAAGATGAAACTATTTTATACGTGACCTGTGACGATTTGGTATTAAGAGTTAAATTAAAACCATCGTCTGCTTAGTTGTTTTTCATCCTAGTTACTTTATTGTATCACACCTTAATCAAATTTGAAAATGACTCAACAAATTATAAAGCGAAAATCACTAAAAGAGATTAAAGAAAGCATGGAAGTAGCCATTCAAAAGAGCCATTCGCTGATTTTGAAAAACATTGACGAAACTGGCTTTCATGTTTTATCTAGAAAAAATTATGGGATAATGAGTATGATTGAAAAAGATTATTATCAGATCAAAGGGAAGTTTAAAAAAGAGGATAATCAAACTACAATAAATTATGAAGTGAAGCCCAATGCTACTTTTCGAGTGCTGAGTATTGTTCTTCCGATCATGATGTTGCCCACCCTAATTTTTGGATTTATTGGAGAAGACGAAGGGAATATTTTAACTGGACTACTATTTTATCTGTTGCCTACTGGATTAGTCGTTTTTTGGACTTTATATCAAGAGAAAAATTTGAAACTAATGGGTGAAAAAGATTTTGAATTGTTACTTGAAAAAATAAACCCTTAATTTATGAATCAACTTTGCTTAAAATCATTTATTCTAATTTCATTTTTCTTCATTACCTCCAATTTGTTAGGGCAAACTTTTAAGCAAATTGACTTAATCATCGAGCAAGATAGTATTGATGAGTTAGAATCCCATCCTTTTACAAATGAAGATGTTCATGGTTCCTTTATGGTGGATGGGCAAACTTTTGATTTCGTAGACATTCATTATCGAGGCGCTTATTATTTGTTGACCTTGATGAACCAAGGTTCGTTACGCAACTGGAAAGTGAAATTTTCAAAACAAAATAAATTCGATAGCCGAAGAGAATGGAATTTTAATTATGAAAATTATATTCGTCAAAATTTAGCTTACCATGTTTTTCGAGAGGCAGGAGTCCCTGTGGTTTCATCTGAAAATGTCATCTTCCATGTGAATGGAGAACGACAAGGATTGTATTTGAAATATGAAGATCCGGATGATAAAGCTTGGTTAAAAGCCACCTTTGGAGACAATGATGGAGACTTGTACAAAGCGGCTTATGATATGCCTGATTCGATAAAATATTTTGCAGACCTCACTTACTTGGGAGACGACGACGAAGATTATTTTTTACATTATCGAAAGCAAACGAATAAAAATGGTGATGATGAATTTGATTATAGTTCCATTCGTGAATTTACTTCTTTGATTAATCATACACTAGATAATGAATTTGAACAAAGCATTTTAGAAAACTTTGATGTCGAAGGATTTATTAAATATATGGTAGTCGCTAATTTTATGGCCAATTGGGACAGTTATCCTTTTCGCCCAAAAAATTATTTTTTATATGACAATCCTGAAGATGATAAATGGCATTTTATACCATGGGATTTAGATGGTACTTTTCAAGCAGATGGTTTTCGAAATTCAATAAGAACGACTGGAAGTATTTATCATTATTTCGATGGAGTTGATCCCTACAATTCCACACCGACTGAACCTTTGGATAGACCTTTGATTTGGCGGATAATGGCGAATGATTTATTTAGAGATAAATATTGTTATGAGTACAGGCAAGCCGTTAATTCACTTTTGACCACGGATTATTTATTTGGTGTGATTGACTCTATTGCTATTGGAGTAGCCAATAATACTTGGGGAAATGAGCTGAGCAAATTTAATCAAGATGTCGTAGAGGTGAAAGCTTTTATTACTGCTCGTTTGCAAAACATTAGTTCAGAGCTGGAAGATTGTATGATAGATACCGATCCATTTACTTCGATTGAAAATTTGGATGAAAAAAAAGATGGACTCAAATTATTTCCTAACCCAGCAGCCGATCAATTACAAATTGAATTAAAAACTTCGAGCAGTGAAATGGTAGTGCTTGAGGTGATCAATTTATTAGGGCAAAAAATAATTTCTTCTACCGTAGAATGGTTGCCTGATATGGTTTATGAATTGAATGTAGAATCCCTCGATGAAGGACAATATTTTATTGTAGTTCGAACCGACCAGCAGGTAATAATTGAAAACTGGCAGAAAATAAAATTCTAAATCTGCATGATTTTTAAATTCACTTCATAGCTTGTTTTAAAAATGAAAAGTCAAAAAAATAATTTACTATCATTTATTTCTAGAGAAATACTTTTGATTAAAAGACTAGTCCTTTTCTGCTCTCTATTGGCTATTTCTCCATGTCAAAAAACCGAAACTCAGGATTCCCAATGGGAGAACCTTTTGGATGAAAAATTATCTAAGTGGGAAGTGTTTTTGGGGATTCCACACAAAAGCTCTGGCATTCCTGGTTATGAAAATGTGGAAGATGTTCGAAAAGGAAAACCTCTAGGTTTAGGAAATTTACGAAATGTTTATGCTGTCATGATAGAAAATGGCGAACCTGTTTTAAAAATCACAGGAGAGATTTTTGGCAGTCTCGCTACGAAATCTGAATATGAAAATTACCATCTCACTTTTGATGTCAAATGGGGAGAAAAAAGATGGGAACCTCGCTTGGAAAAATTACGCAATAATGGCGTGCTTTATCACAGTATCGGCGAACATGGTTCGGGACTTTGGAATACTTGGATGAGCAGTTTAGAATTTGAAGTGGAGGAAACCAATTTTGGAGATTTTATCACCATCAATGATTCATATGTAAGAGCCAAGTGCCCCGCTTCAAAAAGAGAAGATGGTGAATACTATTACGATTCAAAAGCCATTTTAAGAGACTTTTGTTGGAAAGGCTTTGAATCAGGTCGTTGTTATGCAGCGGATCACGAAAAACCAAGAGGTGAGTGGAATACATTGGAATTGATTTGTTATGGAGATAAAGCCACTCATATCGTCAATGGAAAAGTAGTCATGGAAGTCGAACAACCAAGATTTTTTGATGGGAAAAGTTGGATTCCGATGAACAAAGGAAAACTTCAAATTCAATCAGAAGCCGCCGAAGTTTTTTATAAAAACATAAAAATTAAGCATATCGAAGAGAAGGAATTTAACCAAATAAGAAATAATGCGCTTTAATTTTCAAAATAATATTCTACTACTTGCGGTCCTTTTGATTCTTGGAGTGAGTTGCAAAAAGGAAACGAAGGTTGACAATTATCAAAATATATTTAAGCAATTAAATGCAAAGACATCTTTGATTGAGTTAATTGGTAACGATGGAAATGCAAGACTAATGATTGCTCCTGAACTACAAGGGAGAATTATCACCACTGCGACGAACGGAATCAATGGACCATACAATGCTTGGTTAGATAAAAAAAAACTAGCTGATGATTCGAAGTGGAAAGAAGGGATAGGAGGGGAGGATAGAATTTGGATTGGACCTTTGGGAGGGCAATTTTCCTTTTACTATCAACAAATTGAACCGATATCGGATGATAATTGGTTGGTTCCCAAAACCATGAATGCAGAGCCTTTTCAGTTGATGAGTCAAAATGAAAAAATGGTACAGCTACAAAAAGAAATGAAGTTGACTAATTTTGTCGGAACTAATTTTCGAATCCAAGTCGATAGAACATTAACGCTATTAAACAAAACAGCTATTCAAGAAAATCTAAACCTTGATTTTTCTGATCAAATAAAATTTGTTGCTTTTGAAAGCCAAAATACGATTACCAATTTGGATGATTCACCACATAAAAAAGAAACAGGATTGGTAGCAGTTTGGAGCGCAGGCATGATCGAAGGAACAGATGAAACGACAGTGATTATTCCACTTAAAGAAAACAGTAGTGAGCCAATTTTTAAATACATGGGAAAGCTGGACGAGAATCGATTGCAAATAAAAGAGGATGTTTTATTTTTTAAAGCAGATGGAAAGTACCGAAGTAAAATTGGTATTCCTCCATCCATGGCTCCGTCAATTTATGGATGTTATGCCAAGGATAAAAAAAGATTGAGCATTGTTCAATATCAGCAAAATACAGATGAATTGTATTTTAATTCTGAAGTAACGATTCAAGAAAATCCCTATCGCGGAGAAGTGATTCCGATTTATAACAATGGACCGATGGATTTTTCTACTCCAAAAGAAGCCAGTTTTTTTGAATTGGAATCTACCTCGCCCATGCGCGAATTATTGCCAAACGAGTCAATCGAGCATTTTCATAGAGTGTATCATTTTGAAGGAGAGGAGGAAGAATTAAATAGAATTTCCCAGCAGCTTTTACACACCAATTTGGAAAAACTTTTTTGAACAAAATCAACAACTTTATGAAAATTATCCATATTTCACTCTGTTTTTTGCTAGCACTTTTTTCTTTTTCATGTAAGGAAAAAAATGAATCTGATACCCTAGCTTTAACTAAAAAAATAAATCAGAATTGGAAATTCATACAAAGTAATGTTCCCGAATCTATTGAAAATAATTTCAATGATTCCAAGTGGGAAACCGTTCAACTTCCACATGATTGGAGTATTTCAAAACCTTTTTCAAAAGACAATCCATCCTTCTCTAGAGGTGCTTGGTTACCTGCTGGAATTTCTTTTTATAGAAAAAAAATTGACTTATCTGATATTGGAAAAAACCAAAAAGTATTTATTCATTTTGAAGGCGCTTATCGGAATTCAGCCGTTTGGATAAATGGTCATCACTTAGGAAAAAGACCTATGGGATATATTGGATTTGAATATGAATTAACGCCACACATCACACATGATGATAAAAATATGCTGGTAGTTAAATTGGATAATTCAGCACAACCAGGTTCAAGATGGTACTCAGGAAATGGAATTTATCGAGACGTTTTTCTTAAAGTAAAAAATGAGGTACACCTCAGCAATTGGACTACTCAATTGTAACCCATTTAGAT
>CAYTVR010000162.1:0-15580 GCA_964441245.1 uncultured Saprospiraceae bacterium
GCTTCGCCAGAAGGCGCTATCGTGATATTAATTTTTTGATCCGATCGATCTTGGCTGTGGCCAAAATCAGGAGTTCGAACAATTTTACTACCCTTTTCACGTATTAAAAGTGCATTTCTATTTTCGTTGCTTTCGCCTAAATAATTGATCGGATAATTATTAGAAGTACATTCTAACCAGCAATCTTCGGAAGGAACTTTTAACAAAACATGATTGAAGAAAGGATCTGTAAATTCAGGATCAACATCTAAAGGAGTATCTCCTCTAAAAATCAAGATTTCATTCGATTCAATATCTGCTTCTTTGAGCATTGATTTCATAAAATTAGTCAGTGCTTTACAATCTCCATATTTATTTTTCTCTACATAATGAGCATCAAAAGTTTGCCAACCACCGATGCCCAACTGAACACCAACGTAACGAGTATTCTCTTTTAAATAATTATATAAAATTTCAACTTTTTCAATGTCCGTTTTTGCATCCGCAATCAATGAATGGACTTTTGCTTTCATCTCTTTAGATAGGATATCTCGATCTTTATTGAGTCGATACATGAACTCGCCATAGTTTTCCCACGAGGTCATGCTGCCGGTATATTCTCCAATTTTAAATTGATCCAAAGTGACTCGTAGTACCGGAAAGGTCTGAAAGAAATTGGGAGAAAAGGATTCGGATTTGGTCGCTACTAAATTTTCTAAACTCCACTGATAATGTTTTGCTTCATTAACTGATTTTTCCTTTGGTTCTATCGAGCTATTGTACAATCGATACTGGATATTCATTTCCGGAGGCAATTGAATAATGTAGGTCGCTTTTTCAACGGAGGTTTTATATTGTTGCGGGTACCAGCCAGGAAAATGCATCAATTCCGAATGAGATACTTCATATTCAAACTCAATGGTGTAAGGATATTCATCGTGATTGATCTCTAATCTTTTGTATCGAGAATCTTGATAAAAAGTTCCTCGAGAAACGGCACTGTGATCTGTTATTTCAGATTTTTTTGCTTTTCGAATAAATTGACCATTGCGATCATATAAGTTGGCTTTTATCTTACTAGCTTTTCTAAATTGATCATAGCGTATAGTTAAAATATTGTAAGGACTTTCTTTTTTGGTAATGGTATACACCTTTTTGATTTTCTGTTTTGCCTTGCCAATGGATAAGGCCTCAATGTATTGAAAGTCATTTCTAATAACGGTATGCGTATTTTCTAACAAGCTATCCGCGATATTGGAAACAGCGTAAGCGCCATTTTGTGCAATGGCATTTTCTTTGCTAAAAAAGCATAAAAATAGAAAAAAGGGTAGGAGTAGTGTTTGTTTGTTCATGAATCCAGCTTTATTTTTTATTGTAAAATGGATAGAATAGACTAAAAGGTTGGATCCCTCATCTATCCTTGTTTTTATCTTAAATTAGCCATTTTCTTTTTTCAAAATAATGGCATCTTTTTGTTTAGCGATGATTTGATCAAAAAAGTTTTTGATTTGTAAATATTCTGTTGGGTGATAAGTTGTTTGTCGTATCGTAATTCGACTGACCAATTGAATGACATTGTCTTTCTGTTTGATTAAATAGTGAAATTGAGCGGCTTCATTTGGTAAAATTAAATGCACTTCTTCTGGAAGTTTTTCAACAGTATAACCATTAGGGATCGTCAACTTCATGATATGTTTTTCCTTCATGGGATAAGGGAAGTCAACCGCATACATTCGTTCCATTGCGGAAAAAGGATTTTCTAAAATATTAGAAAAAAGCAGTGGTTGGAGTGAAAGTTGATCACCAGATTTGACAGCCGCATTCGGAATGTTACAATTCATAGAAAGTAGAAAGGGCTTTGAAGGTTCATCCACATTTGATAGCATTAAGGAATCCATTTTTATACTCGGATATTTGGACATCCATTGTGCTGAAAAATCTTTTCCTCCAGCTACTTTTTGACAGGCCATTCGATGATTGACGGTTTGATATCCTTTGATATCTCCTCTTACTTCTCCCCAAATTTGACCGGTCTCTTCTAGTTTTAAATTCGCAAAGTAAGTATCCGTACTAAAAGGGACGTCGATGTCTACCCAACGAGAATCTTGATCATTTACTAACCAACCGGTTTTGCTTAGCGCATCTTTTCTCGGAAGATTAATGGGAGAGACTGCATCCGAAATATCCATCAACATATTTTTTCCAGCTAGTTCAGTATGTACTAAGATATGATTAAATTGACCTTCTACAGGAAAAAAACGAATCATTTGTCCATTAGATCGAGTGCTGACTAAGACCGGACTAGCATCGATACCAGCTTTGCGAAGCAATATACATAGCATCATATTTAATTCTCCACTATTGGCTTTTTTTGAGCGCAAACTTTCGTTTAAATTGATCGACGAATAAATACTGTATTGTTGATTCCAGCTGATGTTGTTCACGACATACTGATACAGCTGTTCTGCTTTATCTTCTTGGCTTTTATCACTATTAATAATGGCATTGGTGGTGGCGTTGAATAAAGTATTATGATTCAATTCTTCACTGAGTTGAAGTCCAAATTGAGGGTCCATCATGAGCTTTTTTGACAAGTCAGCCCAAGTCGTCATATAAGGTCGAGTGGTTCCATTTGGGAAGCGAATTTCTTTCAACTGGAAAATAATTTTAGAACGATGATCATCAATATTGGACATCAAGGGTTCTGGTTTCATGACAGGAATATTCTCCATCCGATATTTTTTAGTTCGAATTTTTGTGATTGTATTTACACGTACATCAATAGATTTTTCTTCTTCTTCAGAATGAAGTAAATCGCCTGATCCTCGAAACAAATATTCATATCGAAACCAGTTAGGCACTTCTATGCTCAGTTCACTATTACGTACTGGAGTGTCTCCTTGAAAATACCAAGTTCTTAAAGCTCCTATTCTACTGGTGACAATTTCGTAGCGATATTCTAAAACGGCTCCGTCTTGTATTTCCGGAAAGGAAAAACTTCTAGAAGCCATATTGACCTCTTCCTCAATGCGATCAATAAAGTCTTTACCCTTAAGGGGAAATTTTTCGCCGTTTGGCAAAAAGGTTTGTGCCTGAAGATAACTAAGGTGTTCCGGGCTATTCGTTCCTGAATGGTAGGAAATATCGATAGCGGATTGATCGAATGTTGCTGCATCCAATATTTTAATTCTTTTATGTCGTTGAAATCGGTATAAGACTTCACTTCCTTCTAACTCCATAATCATGTGCCCGTAGTCTTCTAAAACAACTGCACTGGCATTTGGATCGGCTGGATATTCAGTCAAGGACAAATCATCCTGAGGTATTTCTCCCCAAGCAATGGCTTCGCTTTGACCAAAGAGAGAGACCGTCATACCCAATAAAAAAAGAATTAAAAAGTTGAAATGCTTCATGAAAATTGATTTAAATAATAATGATCTGTAGCTTTGGATCAGCAATAAAGATACTGAAGGTTGTTTAAAAAAAAATTCAATCATTCGTTTTTGTGTGTTTCTATAATATTTTATCAAAATACTTATAGCGTGTCTAAAGTTTATCTTAGGCTAAAAATCAATATTTTGCGGTTTTGACGAAGTGAAGAATAATGAGTTTAGCAAGCTAAATGAATTCTTTTTTAGGAAGTCAGGTTCATAAAGTGTTGGTTTTCAGTTAATAAAAATTTAGACACGCTCTTATATAACTTTCCTTTTATGAATCAATCACTTGTCCTCCAAACTGCAGAGCTGATAGCCCGAGATTTTGGTTTGAAAATGGGGAAAGAACCTTTAACGGAACAAGAATTGTTTGATTTGGTAGCGAATGAGGTAGCTTATATGATAGAACATCGTCTAGATTTCTTGATGAGTCTGCTTTATCGTTTAGACGTATTGGAACATAAAATAAATTTTGCCCTTTCTCCTCTAGCTCCTGATCCTGCTAATATCGCTCTGGCAAAATTGATCATTGAACGCCAAAAAGAACGAATTTTTACGAAAAAAAAGTATCAACAAGATAAAATCGACGATTTAGATGGCTTAGAATTCTAAGAAAAGCTTCATCTAAATTATCAATTGAAAATTATCCGATCAAACTTAAATGATTAAAACAACTTTTCATAAAAAGCTTCCTCAATCAAATCCAATATACCTCTAATTTCCTAAAATTTTAGTCTCCTGTATAATCATACCTAACATTAGGTATGATTGTCTCTTAATTAGGTATTATTTTTTTCAGATTTAGGTATTGTATAATACAATTTCATAAGTTATTTTTGCAGCATCAAATCACTTATTTATAATTAATCTAATTAAAGATAAACCCCACGATTATGATCAAGGAAATGTTTTCACTACGTATTTTCGCACTGCTTTTTACAAGTATCATTTTTATGATTTCTTGTTCAAAAGATGAGGATACGACTCCTGAGTATGAAATACCATCCACCTATAGTTTTGACAATGTTAGTTATACTGGCCAGACACAAAGATTGAGCATGATGACTGAGTTAAAAAGGTATATGGGAACGTCAATATCTGAAAACGGAGTATTAGATGCAACAAGATTAAAAGCCATGTTTGCCAATGATGTGACTAAGGCTCAATTTGAAGGAACTTATGAGGATAGCAAGCAAATCAAGAGTAAAACTTTTGAAATCGTACAAAATGATTTTGAATTACTTTTTGATGAATTGGCAGAAGTGAGCCAATCAACTACTGAAGGATTGGAGGGGGTCTCTGGAAGAATTTCATCATTAGATGGAGCAAAGACTTATTTAGTTGGAGCAGATGGTTTGGATCATGCTCAAGTAATCGAAAAAGGATTAATGGGAGCTTGTTTTTATTATCAAGCGACGGCCGTTTATTTTGGAGCGGATAAAATGAATGTGGACAATGAGATCGTTGAGGCAGGAGAAGGAACTGAAATGGAACATCACTGGGATGAAGCTTTTGGATATTTTGGAGTAGAAAAAAACTTTCCAAGCAGTTTGGATAATCTTCTTTTTTGGGGGAATTATTCTAACAAGCGAAATGAAATTTTAGGTTCTAACCAAAAAATGATAGATGCGCTCTTAAAAGGTAGAGCTGCTATTTCAAATAAAGATTTGGATGCGCGAAATGAAGCCATTACGACTGCTCGAAAAGAATGGGAATTGATCGCAGTCGGTTCAGCTTTACATTATTTGAACAGCGGGATCAACAACTTTGACGATATGTCCCTTCGTTCACATGGACTTTCGGAAGCAATTGGTTTTGTCTTTTCATTACAATTCAATCCAGACAAAAAAATAACCAATTCAGAGGTAGGAGAAATATTGACCATGATCGCAGGAGATGATGATTTTGCAAACATGAATTTATACAACACAACAGTAGAACGATTGCAACAGGCCAAAGATAAATTAGCCAATGATTATGATCTTAACGATAAGAAAGATGAATTCTAAACGAATTTAACAACAGAAAATATGGTAGGATGGATCCTTGAAAGGGATCTGTCTTTTCCTGTTTTATATCCGCATAAAAATACAATACAATGAATACTTTAAAAATTACATTTGCACTCCTAATTAGCATTTTGATCTGCGCTTGTGGTGATGATAAAACAAGTGATCCTTGTAGTTCTGATTTTGATCAATCGGCAATGCTGCGAAATATTGCAGAGCAAATCATTGTTCCTCATTATAAAACGATGAATGATCAGACCATAGTCTTAAGATCGAGTATGGAAACGTTTTTGGATGATCCAACAGAAATGAACTTTGATGACTTAAGAGCACAGTATAAGGAGGCTTATCAACAATGGCAACGAGTCGCTCAATATAATTTTGGTCCAGCCGAACAAGTATTTTTGCGTAATAAACTCAATAATTTCCCACTCAATATCTCAGAAACAGAATCGAATATTCAAACGGGTGTATACAACTTGGATGATCCAGATACCTTCGATAAAGGGTTTCCTGCTTTAGATTATTTACTATACGGTTTAGAAATTAATCCCAATAATATCCTAGCTAACTATCAAGATGTTGATAGCAAATATCGAACATTCCTTAGAGCTTTGGTAAACCATATCAGTAACTTGATTCAAGCGACCTATGATGATTGGAATATGAATTATCAAACGACTTTTATCGAAAATACAGGAAGCGATGCAGGTGCGTCTGTGAGTTTACTCATCAACGGACTCAACGAAAATTATGAACTGATTAAGCGAGAAAAAATCGGCATTCCATCTGGTGCTTTAGATCTAGGATTTACCAGTCCAGATCGAGTGGAAGCTTATTATAGCGGAACTTCTGGTTCCTTAGCCCTCGCGGCTTTGGAAGCAAGTGAAGAATTATACTTGGGCGGAACTGGGCTAGGATTGGATGATTATTTAAATGCAGTCAAAGCCAAAAAAGGAGAAGCGGATTTAGATGATTTGATCAAAGATCAATTTGCAACTGCGATTCGTTCTGTTCGTGTTTTACCTACGCCACTTTCACTAGCAGTGGATGAAAAACAAGAAGAAGTACAAGAGGCTTATGATGATATTAACGACCAGATTGTGCTGATCAAAACAGACATGCCTTCTGTACTTTGTGTGTCTATCACTTACATTGATAATCCAAGTGATTCTGATTAATTTCTCATTCTGTATAGCCCTATTATCTGAATTTTTTAATCCTTAAAAGTGCAAGGCAAAACCATTTTACAACATCTGATTCACGAACCAAAGGACATTGCACCTTTGGTGACTTTTCGGATTTTGTTTGGTGCTTTAATGTTGATTGGAACATTGCGATTTGTCTGGAATGGCTGGATTGAAAAATTATATTTAGAACCTACTTTTTTCTTTAAGTTTTATGGTTTTGAATGGGTGGAGCCTTTTGGCGAAATGGGAATGTATTTATTGTTCACTGGGATTGCGCTTGGTGCTGCTGGAATCATGTTAGGTCTGTTTTATCGCTTTTCGACCATCCTTTTCTTTTTGACTTTTACTTACGTAGAACTCATCGATGCGACCAATTATTTGAATCATTATTATTTGGTTTGCCTTCTAGCTTTTTTATTGGTTTTTCTTCCTGCCAATCGACGCTTTTCTTTAGACGTTTGGCGAAAGCCTCATCTAAAAGTCAAACAAGTTCCAGCTTGGACCATCCATGTTATCATCCTTCAATTAACCATTGTCTACACCTGTGCAGGAATTGCCAAACTAAATTCCGACTGGTTGCTTAGAGCGATGCCTTTAGCGGTCTGGTTGCCAGAGCATCAAGATTGGCCGATATTGGGTGTGTTGTTTCGACAGTCTTGGGCTCCTTATTTGTTTAGTTGGGGAGGTGCTTTTTATGACTTAACGATTGCTTTCTTTTTGATGCATCCACGCACAAGATTAGGTGCTTATTTTTTAGTAGTCGTTTTTCATTTATTGACTTTGATGTTATTTAATATTGGGCTGTTTCCCTTTATTATGATTTTTAGTACACTCATTTTTTTTCCTGTAACTTTTCATCATCGATTGTTGGGAATGATCGGATATCGTTCAAATGAAATAGGAGAAACCTTTGTTTTTAAAAATGTGACGTATCGTTTGTTAAAGCCATTTTTTGTTTTGTTTATAGCGATTCAATTATTGCTTCCTTTTCGAAATCTGTTGTATCCGGGAAAATTACTTTGGACAGAAGAAGGCTATCGATTTTCTTGGCGAGTGATGTTGGTAGAGAAGTCAGGACAAGCCACTTTTTATGTAGAAGATCCGATGACGAAAAAAAAAGCAGAAGTACCCAATGGTCATTATCTAACACGGTTTCAAGAAAAACAAATGAGTATTCAACCAGACTTTATTCTACAGTTTGCTCATTTTATTGAAAAAGAATATGGACACTTTTATAAAATAGAAAATCCCATAGTACGCGTCGATTCGCATGTTGCGCTAAATGGAAGGACCAGTCAGCAATTGGTTGATCCGTCGATAAATTTAGCGGCTGTCGAAAATAGTTGGAAAACTAAAAAATGGATATTACCCTTTAAGGAAGATCATTAAAAGGAGGCTCATACGAACATTTTCTTCCAAGAACGATGTTCGTCGACCAAAATGCAATGTATTTAATAAGTAGGATTATGAAAAAAAATCGCAATTTTAAAAAGATGATTTCAAGCCTTTTGATAATAGGTTTGTGCGCTACGTATACAATGGCTCAGTCTGCCGCGATTTTTGGAAATGTTACTTGTGCTAAGCAATTAAGCCCGATTAATAAAGTCAAAATTTTGTTAGATAACTCTAACGAAATGATCGAAACCGATGACAAAGGAAGCTACCAATTCAATCATCTTCCTGATGGAAAATACAACCTAGTTTTTTATAGAGAAGGATTTGCTACCTTCAATCATTCGATTACGATTCAAGATCAAGTGTCGGTTGAATTTGATTTAGCTTTAGATAGTTTGCAATTGAATTTACAAGCCATTGAAATCGAAGCAGAACGAAGAGAAAATTATGGTCTTCGTCGATTGAGAAATGTAGAAGGTATGGCGATTTATGCAGCTAAAAAAACAGAAGTCATTCAACTAGATCGAATAACGGCTAATCTTGCCACCAACAATCCAAGACAAGTTTTTAAAGATATTCCTGGTCTAAATATTTGGGAAAATGATGGTGCTGGATTACAATTAGCCATCGGTGCTCGAGGATTGGATCCCAATAGAACATCCAATTTTAACACCCGTCAAAACGGATACGATATTAGTGCGGATGCATTGGGATATCCAGAAAGTTATTATACGCCGCCGACACAAGCTTTGAAACGGATTGAAATTGTAAGAGGTGCAGCTTCTTTACAATATGGACCACAGTTTGGAGGATTACTCAATTTTGTTTTTAAAGAAGGAAAAGAAAAGAAACCTTTTGAATTCATTACTGAAAATACGGTAGGATCCTTTGGTTTGCTAACGAGTTTCAACAGTATCGGCGGGAGTAAAGATGGATGGAATTATTATACTTTCTATCAAAGAAAACAAGGGGACGGTTGGCGTGAGAATTCAGCGTTTCATCAAAATACAGCTTACGCAAAAATTTCTAAAAAAGTATCAGATCGATTTAAGGTAAGTTTGGAATATACATTCATGAATTACTTGGCTCAACAAGCAGGTGGATTACAAGATTTCGAGTTTTTTCAAAATGCACGGCAAAGTAAACGAGCGCGAAATTGGTTTGAAGTCAACTGGAATTTAGCCGCCTTAATTTTTGATTATCAAATATCGGATAAAACAAAAATCAATAGTCGAAGTTTTTTCTTAGGTGCTCAGCGACAAGCACTCGGAGAATTAGGTGCGATCAATCGACCTGATCCATTGAGAGAGCGAGATTTGATTAGAGGCAGATATCGAAATTTTGGGAATGAAACTCGTTTAATTCATCGCTATGAAATTGGTCAACAATTGACGACTTTTTTAGCAGGATTTCGTTATTATCAAGGGTTGACTTTGAACCAACAAGGAGATGCCAATGATAGTTCAGATCCAGATTTTAAATTTTTAAATCCCAATGAATTAGAAAAATCTGAGTATGATTTTCCAAGTAAAAATATTTCGGTCTTTGCCGAAAATTTATTTAATGTCACCAAGCGTTGGAGCATTACTCCGGGCGCTCGATTTGAATATATTAACACGGCTTCAGATGGTTTTTATAAACGCCGAGTTTTTTCAGGAGGAGAATTGATATTTGAACGAAAGTTTGAAGACGTTCAAGAAAATAGTCGGTCCTTTTTATTGTTGGGATTAGGAACCGCATTCAAATTGAATCAGGATTTGGAATTGTATGGTAACTTTTCTCAGAATTATCGGTCGATCAATTTTAGTGATCTAGCCATCGTTAATCCCAATCTCATTGTGGATTCTTTATTGAAGGATGAAACCGGTTTTAATGCGGATTTAGGTATTCGAGGAACTTTGCTCAATGAAGCGATTCGTCTGGATGCGAGTCTATTTTATTTGCAGTATAAAAATCGAATTGGCTTGTCATCGACTGGAGCACAAGCAATTGATTTTCGAACAAATATTGGTGATGCGCGGATTGTTGGATTGGAAACTTACATTCATGCAGACATCTGGCAATTACTGAAAAAGGATAAGAGTAAAATGGGACTTTCTGTTTTTGTCAACGCAAGTTTATTGAAAGGGAAATATACTTCAGGACTGTCTTCTTTTAAAGGAAATGAAGTTGAATTGATTCCGCCATTGTCCCTCAAAACTGGATTACAATATCGTTGGAAAAATTTTCGTGCTTCATATCAATTCGCACATGTTGCAGCGCATTACAGTGATGCGTCCAATGCTGAATTTGTCGTCAATGCAACTCGTGGAAAAATTCCTGCTTACCAAGTACAAGATCTTTCTTTTAGTTATTTATTTCGTCGGTTTCGTTTTCAAGGAGGGGTTAATAATTTGACGAATGCTAAATACTTTACTCGCCGAGCCAATGGTTATCCAGGACCTGGAATTATTCCTGCTGATGGCCGAAGTTTTTATCTGACTTTCGGAGTTAAATTTTGAATGACTGAATTCGAGCATTTTGAATAATACTCCCTATGTTTGTCTTGCGCAATTAGAACTCATTCAAATACTTCAACTCTCTTTTATAAGCATATAAAACAATGTCTAAGAAAAAATATACCATTTCAACTCCTCGATTAGGCATCCGCAATTGGCAAGATTCAGATATTGTTCCGATGGCTGCTTTGAATCAAGATGAAAAAGTCATGGAATTTTTCCCATCAACTCAGTCTCTTGATCGAACCGAAAATTTTATTCGAAGAATGCAGGCTCAGTTTGATAAAACAGGCTATTGTTATTATGCGGTTGATCGATTAGATACGGGGACATTTATTGGATTCATCGGCATGATGTACCAAGATTATGAAAGTATTTTCACCCCAGCAGTCGATATTGGTTGGCGTTTAAATCGAGCTTCTTGGGGCAATGGTTTTGCCACCGAAGGAGCGAAAGCTTGTTTGACTTATGGTTTTGAGACACTGGGTTTAAAGGAAATTTATTCGGTTGCTTCTGTGATTAATGTCAAATCTGAGCGAGTCATGCAGAAGATTGGAATGGAACAGATAGATACCTTTGATCATCCGAAATTACTAGACTTTGACCACTTAAAAACCTGTGTTTTATATCGTAAGCGAAAAGAAGATTAGAGTTGATGACTAAAGGATTCATTGATTATTTACGAGTAGATCCACTAGGTATTTTTTTTAAAAAAGCTGCTTTTGGCTTATAAATTGTTTTATAAGAAAGGGATTATTCCTATGAATTGAAGAAAAAAGAATGTTTTTGCCTGAGTCTTAATAACAAAGTGGAGAATTTCCCCGTTTTATACTAACTTTACACCTCCTTTTACGCACCAGACCACAAACACAAATAATTCGTTTAATAATTCTGGTCACTTGGCGACTCTCATGGACATGTTAAAAATTGTATAGTGAAAAAATTACACATTTTATTTCTTTTCTGTATCCTTACTTTTTCCACTCAAGCTCAACAAGGTTGGGAATTAGGTGGTTGGTTAGGAGGGACTCATTATTTTGGTGATCTCAATACAACCTTTAGTTTAAAATCACCTGGATTAGCTGCTGGAGTAGTGGCTCGGTATAATTTTAATGAGCGACTCTGCTTGAAATTTTCAGGTAACTACTTAAAAATTGCTGCTGATGATGCAGATTCTGATAATAGCTTTGAGCGTGTTAGAAATCTTGACTTTAAGTCAGATGTACTAGATGCGACTGTTCAATTTGAGTTTAACTTTCTTCCCTATATTCACGGTAGTAGCGATCAATTTTATACCCCTTATTTGTTTGCAGGTTTTACCGTGCTTAAATTTAATCCTAAGACGACTTTGAATAATACTGAATTTGAGTTGAGAACGCTTGGGACGGAAGGACAATTTAGAGGAGAAGAATATTATTCTATTGCTGGAGGTTTGGCTTATGGTGTAGGATTGAAATTTGATTTGAGCTATCGATGGAGTTTGAATATTGAATTGAGTGCTCGTAAATTATTTACGGATTATATTGACGACGTGAGCGGTACTTACCCGGATTTAGATGATTTGGAAGCGATGCGTGGACCCATTGCAGTGGCACTTTCGGATCGTTCTATTTCAGCAGAAGGCATTCCGATTCTTGGAGAAGAAGGGCGTCAACGTGGAAATGGTCGAGACAATGATAAATATGCTACCCTTGGAGTCGGGATTGTTTATTACTTTGGAAGTTTGAGATGTCCTGCGATTACGCGGTAATTTTGAATAATTGAATTTTGAATGGCCTTTTTTCGTGAAAACGAATTTAATACTTTGTAAAACAAAAAAAGAAGGAATTTGCCGTGAGTGAATTCCTTCTTTTTTATTTGGGATATTTTAATAAGCTGTCTTTTGATCGATCCCTTTGAGTGTTCCAGTTAATTCTAGCATTCTCATAAATTCTGCTCGATAGCCTGCCTTATCTTTTCCTCTTGCATTTTGAGCTAAATCTAGTAAGGTATTAAAATTCATTTTTTCAATAGATGGATCATCTTTTAAAAGCATTCCAAAAGCAGCAACTGCTGCAGAAAAACGAAAGTTATCCGAGCTTTTTGCTAAGCTTAAACCATTATGATGAATAGAGGTGACCAATTTTTTACTAGTAGAACTATTTGGTTTTTTATATCGAAGCTTGATGGTCATCCATTCTTTATCAATTGGATGATTTATCTTTTTTGGCACTTGCTGATATTTTAAAGCATCAACATTTGCCGTAAGGACCTCATCAGAACTTGCAGGAATAATTTCATACAAGGCAGTGACACTATGTCCGGCACCCAATTCTCCAGCATCTTTTTTATCATCATTGAAATCACGATCTTCTAGTATTCTGTTTTCATATCCGACCAAACGATATCCTTTGACTTGTGTTGGGTTGAATTCAATTTGTAGTTTTACATCTTTTGCAATCGTAAACAAAGTACTGCTAAATTCTTTTACTAGAACTTTTCGAGCTTCTTGTACATTGTCGATATAAGCATAATTTCCATTCCCATTGTCAGCTAATTGTTCCATTCTTTCATCACTATAGTGATCCATTCCAAAACCTAAAACAGATAAATAGATCCCTTGATTTCTTTTTTGTTCAATTAATTGAACGAGTTCTTCTTCCGAGTCTGGACCAACATTGAAGTCGCCATCTGTAGCGAGAATGATGCGATTGTTTCCATGTTTTATAAAATTCTGTTTGGCAATTTTATAAGCCAAGTCAATGCCTT
The DNA here is from genome assembly GCA_964441245.1 of uncultured Saprospiraceae bacterium. Classification (GTDB taxonomy): domain Bacteria; phylum Bacteroidota; class Bacteroidia; order Chitinophagales; family Saprospiraceae; genus JALZUU01. The sequence goes on from CAYTVR010000162.1 coordinate 13,254, forward strand.
CTGCTCCAGCCGTTCCTCCACCAGATTGAAGTTCATTCATCGCTTGTTCAATCACATGCTTGTGAGTGCCGGGAGTGGATCTTAAGGCAATTCCAGAGTAACCAGCATAAACGACAATGGCTACTCGATCTTGTGGTCGTAATTCGCGAATCAGCATCTGAAATCCTTTTTTTAATAAAGGTAATTTATTAGGGGCATCCATTGAACCAGAAACATCAAGGAGAAAAACTAAGTTATTGGCTGGGATATTTTCTTTTGGCATTTTCTGACCTTGCAAGCCAATATGCATCAATTGATGTTGGGTATTCCAAGGACAGGTAGAAATTTCTGTATTAACAGAAAATGGAATTTCCCCCTTTGGATTAGGATAGTCATAATCAAAATAATTGATCATCTCTTCAATTCGAACCATATTGCCTGGAGGAATTTCTCCATTCATAATGACTTCCCGAACTTGACTATAACTAGCCTGATCCACATCAATGGAAAAAGTCGAAAGTGGATTTTTTATCGGATTTTTAAATCCATTGACGACCAGTCGAGCAGCATCTTGATAGCGATAGATCTTTTCTTCGATTTCTTCTTCTGGAACCTCTTCAATTACTGGAGGGGGAGGAGGTTCTGCCGTACGAGGGGGGTCTATTTCGATTGATTCATCCATCTCAAGTGCATCGTCTATTATGGCTATTTTAGAATCTGGATCAGCAGGAGTTGGTTTGTTGTTTTGAAGTTGGTTTTTGGAGCGATTGGCTTCATCTTTTTTGGCAGAATTGATCTGCTGACAGCAAGTGAATAAAAGACAACAATTGATTAAAATGATAAAAAGATTGAACGAGGTTTTCATAGCTAATATTTATTTTAAGGTGGTATTATTTTTTACATTTTAAAGATTCAGCGTTTTTAAGCAACTTCTTTTTATATAGATGCACTGATATGAAAAAATGGTGGGAAGTTTTTTTAAACCTGCTTTTAATTAACTTATTTGCTGTGATTAGCCGATCTTTTTAACCTATCTTCGCAGCGTTAAAAAATGAACTGATTATGATTTTGCAGAAAGAAATAATACTCCGTACATATCCTCGAGGATTTCATTTAATTACCGATGCTGTTGTCCAGCAAATGGATTTGCCCGAAGCAGGATTACTGAATATATTTATTCAGCACACTTCTGCTGGCTTGACCATTAATGAAAATGCAGATCCATCAGTACGAGTAGATTTTGAAAGTATTTTCAATCGATTGGTACCTGAAAATGAACCTTACCTAACACATACGATGGAAGGGCCAGATGATATGCCGGCTCATATCAAAGCCGCTATGGTTGGAAGCTCAGTGACTATTCCGATTTCTAATGGACGATTAAACTTAGGTACCTGGCAGGGTGTTTATCTTTGTGAGTTTCGGAATCATGGTGGTCGTAGAAAATTAGTAGCGACTATTTATGCTTAAGTCTAATCAATCAAAATAAAGAATCAGATGGATGCACTTTTTCTTGGAATCAAATATGGACTTTTCCTGACAGTTCTTGTTGGGCCATTGGTCTTTGCATTTGTCCAAGCAGGAGTGGAGCGAGGTTTTCGAGCGGGAGCGATGATCGGTATGGGCGTTTGGATGAGTGATTTGTTTTTTATTTTAAGTGTTTATTTTGGCTTTACGCAAATCAAAGCTATTACGGAATGGCCACACTTTGAAATAACCGTTGGTATCGCAGGAGGTATTATTTTAATCCTCGCTGGCATTTTTACTTTAATTAGCAAAACACCAGATATTAATCAAACAAAAAAAATAACAGGAACCTACCTTGCCTTATGGTTCAAAGGTTTTTTGATCAATACGTTTAATCCATTTACCGTGTTTTTCTGGATATTTGTCATGACACATGAGGTCGTTGGAAAAAACTATTCAGAGCAACAAGGTTTTTTATTCTTCTTAGGAATTCTTGGAACAATTATTTTAATGGATTTGTCAAAAGTATTGTTAGCCAAACGAATTCGACACTATTTAGAGATGCATCATTTAGTGTGGATCAGACGAGTGACCGGAGTTGCCTTAATTGCTTTTGGCATTGGTTTGATGATTCGAGTAGGTTTATTTAGTGGAGTGATTTTGTGAAAAATGGATTTAGTAGGATTCGAATTTTCGAAATCTTTGGCCTTGATTTCTACGGTATGGAATCCATTAATAATCAATATCTTTCTATAGAAGTGTTTTAGAGCATGTTTAAATTTCTACTTCTTGCTAACCAGTATTTAAGGAATCCCGACAAGTTTATCGCATGCGGGTGAACCTTAATTTTACAAATCGAGTGATTTACGTTAAAAGTGGCG
>CAYTVR010000163.1:0-15577 GCA_964441245.1 uncultured Saprospiraceae bacterium
TTCCTCAGCTGGCTTCAAAACCTCTATTTGCTTCCTATACAAAATCGCTAGTCATAAACTCTATTACTAAATGATATTTTTCACTAAAAACAAAACGTTATGACAACTCTTGATGATGAACGTGGATTCATTGATCCTTCCTCTGTTTCTCCTGCTCGTGTAGCGCAACGATATGGATTGATTGGTAGCTTGGTTTTAATTGTTATTGGCTTACTGAGTCATCTATTAGGCTTAACTGATCCCAGTCAACAAGGCGGTGCAGGCAATTGGCTCGCTACTGTATTGAACTGGGGTACCATGATAGCCGTGATTGTATTGGCCATAAAAGCACATCGCGATGAAGATCTTGGTGGTTACATGAAAATGGGAAGAGGATTTAAAACAGGTTTTTATACCACTGCAATTATGGCTGTTTTGATAACCATTTGGACTTTTGTCTTTTTTAGTTTTATCTCTCCCGAAACTTTAGATTTAATAAGAGAAGTATCATACGAACAGTTAGAAAGTCAAGGTCTAACAGATGATCAAATAGAAGAATCTGCAGGAATGATGGAAATGTTTACTTCTGTACCTGTTTTGACGGCCTTTTCTTTTATAGGCACCTTGATCATGGGAGCCATATTTTCTGTTATTTCAGCTGCTATTTTAAAAAGAGAAGTATAATTTTTTTAAAATAAGTTTTAAACGGCTGTTAGATTCAAAAGAATCTGACAGCCGCTTTTCGTTTTGGTTACTTTTATCAAAATACTTTTTTTGTATAAAATAACTGTAAAGTAGCTCTAATAAATAGAGCAATTCCCTAAGGCAATAAATAGTTCACCAAGTTGACTCCGTTAATTTTATGAATTAATTGTCTTAACTTTAGAGTTTTTATATAGGAATCAAATAGAGCTTTTAAATTAATCGAGGAACACCCGGAATCTAAGCCGTACGGGTTATGATGAGGACGAGACGATGAGTCATTTAAATGATCATTTGGGCTCCAAACAAATTCTTTGGTTATAAATTCTTTTATACTTCGAAATTTTACTTAACCAAACCAATTAACATGAAATATTTATTACTAAGCTTCTTTTCTTTTTGTTTGATCACCTCTATTTTTGGCCAAGGGACAGATTGTATGAATGCTCAAGCAATTAACGGAACGGTATCAGGTAGTTTAAATAATAGTGAACAAGATTATTATTTTTTTCAAGCTACAGCAAATGGTGTTGCCACGATTACACTGACCTCTACCACCCCTACTAATTGTGGTGTAAAAGCAGAAATTGCAGATTTTCCAAGTCAAGAAGCAGGTCTGTGTGTAGGCATTGGTACATCAAATCAGTTGACTAGTGTAGTCGGTTCTGGATGTAATGCTTCTGGCGAAATAAATATGCGTTCCTTTTCAATAGTTTCAGGTCGATATTATTATATAAGAGTATATCGATTTTTTGCTGTAGCAGGAGAAACGTACAGTTTAACCGTTAGCATCGAAGGTGCACAACCGGTGACTTTGATGGATCAAAAAGTTTCTAATATTGCTGGAAAAGCACAACTATCTTGGACAACAGCTTCAGAAGTAAATAATAGTCATTTTGTGATCGAAAGGAGTTTAGATGGAGACAACTTTGAGAAAATTGGTCGTGTAGAAGGAATTGGTCATTCTAATATTCAAAGGGATTATAAATTTGAAGATAACACTCCATTTTCAAAAGGATATTATCGCTTAGTTCAATATGATTTGGATGGTAAATTCGAAGTTTTTCCAATCATGTATTGGCAATTGAATAAAAGGATAAGAGACGTAAAAGTTTATATGAGTAAAGCGCAAATGGTTTTAGAATATGATGCCGATGCTACCAAAAATCATGAATTACAGATCGTGAATACTGCTGGTCAGATGGTCTATGAGAAAGAGTTGGAATTAGTTAAAGGTGCGAATTATTCTATTTTAGAGGATATTCCAAGTTTACCGCAAGGTATTTATTTTGTAATCTTAAAATCTTCAGATTCTCTAGCTCGCACTTCATTTTTTAGATAAAAAAATTGTTTATTTTTTAAGCGGCTATCAAGTTATTATTTTACCCTTACTATTGGCCTGATAGCCGTTTTTATTTCTTTCTATTTAAATTTTTCCCTTCTTAGACAAATCCTGTACGTACGCATGGGACAATCATAAAATGAAATGAAAAAGCGTTGAATTTCATTTTTGAATGTCTATAAACACCCGATTGGTCGAAGAACCTTATTTTCTTGTAAAAGACCATCTTTCCCTTAAGATCAGCTTCCCATATTTTTTCTTTGAGTTAAACAACTTATATTTGCAAATATGTAGGTTGCTCAAATAGATTGGTGATTTTGATCGAGGAAAATTTTTATTTAATCGAGGCAAAAAATGAAGTAAACCTACTGGTTTTCAAGGCTTTTTAACAAAGAGTAGAGAAATAATTTATACATCAAAATTAGTAAATTTATTAGGGTAACCTATTTATGCAAAACCAAGGGATTAAATACGGAGTAATCGGAGGTATCGGAATCATCCTTTACATGCTATTGTTTTTTATAATCGATAAAGAGATGATGCTAAGTCCTTGGGTGTATTGGGCAGGTATGATCGTGTATATCACAGCGATGTTTGCAGCTATTTTTGCTTCAAAAAAAGCAAAAGATGGAGAAATAACCGCTCAAGAAGGGATGAAGGAAGCATTTACTTGTTTTTTAATAGCCAATTTATTCTTTTATATTTTCTATATGGTGTTATTTAATTGGATTTCACCAGAAATGGCTGATTTACAGAAAGATATGTCACTGGAATTGCTGAAGAGTACTGAATCCTTTTATCCACCAGAGAAGTTTGTCGAAATGAAAAAAGACATGGAATCTGCTGATTTTAAGGTAACTTTAGGAGGATCTGTCTTTGGATTAGCCAAAGGTGCAATTGGAGGCTTTGTTTTGTCGTTCTTAATGGGTAGAATGATCCGAAATAAATAGGAAACGATAATGAAGAAGGAATCATTCACTTTACCAGAGTAACCTTTAAGAACACCCTTCGTATTTAAAAATGTAATTTTAATAGATATTTTGAACATTACTTAGCTGATATATGGATATTTCCGTAGTTGTACCTTTATATAATGAAGACGAATCTCTTCGCGAACTAGAAGCCTGGATTCGAAGAGTGATGGAAGCGCATAATTTCTCCTATGAGATTTTGCTGATTGATGATGGAAGTAAAGATGATTCTTGGAAAGTCATTGGCGAACTTTGTCAATCGAATCCAAATGTACGAGGGATTAAGTTTTTAAGAAATTATGGAAAATCAGCAGGTCTATTTACTGGTTTTGAAGCAAGTCGTGGAAAGGTGGTGATCACAATGGATGCAGATTTACAAGATAGCCCAGATGAAATACCTGAGTTATATCGCATGATCACAGAAGATGGTTTTGATCTAGTTTCTGGATGGAAGAAAAAACGTTATGATCCGATCACTAAAACCATTCCTACTAAATTTTATAATGCCGCCACACGTTGGATCAGTGGCATTCAATTACACGATTTTAACTGTGGTTTGAAAGCTTATAAACGTCAAGTCGTCAAGAGTATTGAGGTTTATGGAGAAATGCATCGCTATATTCCAGTAATTGCAAAGTGGGCTGGCTTTACCAAAATTGGGGAAAAAGTTGTTGAACATCAGGCACGTAAATATGGTGTTACTAAATTTGGAATAGGTCGTTTTATTAATGGACCTTTGGATTTATTATCGATTACTTTTGTGGGAAAATTTGGAAAACGTCCGATGCATTTTATGGGAACGATTGGGACCGTGATGTTTATCTTCGGATTCTTTGTTTTTATATATCTAGGAGGCTCTAAATTATGGGCTTTGACTCAAAATATTCCAGCAAAAAATATAGCAGAAATTTCTTGGTTTTATGTGGCCTTGACGGCAATGATCATGGGAACCCAATTATTTGTTACTGGATTTTTAGCGGAATTATCCTCTCGAAATTCTCAGGATCGAAATGCTTACTTAATCGAAACTAGGATTGGAGCTGGTGAAGTTACTCCCTCACAAAAGTCAAAGACTCGTATCCCCGCAGAATAGTGTAGTCCTCCTTGCACCAGTTTATCCCTTATGAAGAGGCATTGACTCTTCAACCTAAGGATCATGAAAACAATAATTTATAACAGTCTGAGCATTCTTTTCCTTTTTTATCGCTAAAAAGCCTCATCTTCCGCATGGAGATTTATGTTTTTTGCTTCGATTAAAGAAAGAACGATCTTCTTTAAAATCTCTCATCAAATTTTTAAAATTATATATTTTAAAGCTCCCAAATTATTTTAGAATAAAGTCTTTTTATAGCTTTACGAAATGAATCCAAGAATTCGAGCATTAATAACCGAAAGTATGATGGTCAAGCAACAAATGTTGCAGGACGAAGCTTTATTGATGACCATTGAACAAGTTACAGAAGTCACCACGATGGCATTGAAAGGAGGTAAAAAAGTTTTGTTTTGTGGGAATGGAGGAAGTGCAGCGGATGCACAACATATTGCAGCAGAACTTTCTGGAAAATTCTATCTAGATCGAGAACCATTATTTGCTGAAGCACTTCATGTCAATCCTTCTGCACTGACCGCGATTGCCAATGACTACGGATATGAAGAGGTCTATGCTCGAATGGTCAAAGCAAAGGGCCGTCAAGGAGATATCCTTTATGCATTGTCTACTTCGGGAAATTCTCCGAATATTTTGAGAGCCATTCAAGTCGCCAAAAGACAACACATGATTGTAGTCGGAATGACCAATCAAAGTGCAGGGAAAATGGTTGATATTTGTGATTTTTTAATCAATGTTCCATCCAGAGATACCATGCGTGTTCAAGAATCTCACATTATGCTAGGACACCTAATTTGTGAGTTAGTAGAGCAGGCCATTTTCGGTTAAAGGCCATTTATACGTACAGCATTTCGGAGCTAAATGATTTCGATTGATATTTTGGTCTCTCTAAAGTTTTCGTGATATTTGGTTGTCAAATCAAATCTTTGAAAGCGTAGATGCTTCAATTCTGTTATATATTTAGACCAAATGAATTTGGTCAACCATTAAAATCCTAAATTGAAAAAAGAATCTTTCAAGGATAAAATAGCAACCAATCTGATAAATTTGGAAGACCCAAATTGGACCCTTTTCCTAGATCGAGATGGAGTGATCAATAAACGATTGCCTGGGAGATATGTTCGCCACTGGGAAGAGTTCGAATTTTGTAAAGGAAGTTTAGCAGCCATTGTAAAACTAAGAAAGCATTTCGCTCGAATAGTCGTTGTGACCAATCAACAAGGCATTGGGAAAAAAATCATGACAGAAAAGATGTTAGAGAAAGTGCATCGCCGATTGCGAAAAGAAGTAGCCGCTGCGGGCGGAAATTTAGATCAAATCTATCATTGTCCAGGATTAGCAAAAGAAAATCCACCTTGCCGAAAACCTAATCCGGGAATGGGATTACAAGCTCAAAAAGATTTTCCAGAAATCAATTTTGCAAAGTCTATCATTGTTGGTGATTCGATTTCAGATATAGAATTTGGAATTGGTTTAGGAATGATGACCGTTTTTATTACGACCAAAGAAGAAGAACAAGAGGCCAGTCAAAGCATAGCAATCGATCATCGTTTTGGATCGCTTCAGATGTTTGCAGATTGGTTAGTAGATCAGAAAAGCTAAAGATGAATTTCATCACAAAATAACCTCTGTTGCGCCCCATCCATATTTGGGATGATGTTCATTTTTGAAAGTAGTTACATCGGGATGTTGCATCAAGACACTAGCGATTTTATTTTTCAATTTTCCTTTTCCAATACCATGAATGATAAAAACCCGTTCGATCCCTAGTTCAATGGCTTGATTGAGATAGGATTCAAAAGAACGCATTTGTAAATTGAGTTTTTCCGAATTATTCATTCCCTTTCCAGTCGTCGTTAATTTTTCGATATGTAAATCTAGTTCTTGATTAAAATTAGCAAAGGCAGATACATCGTGGCGACTGAAGGATTGACCATTGCTTTTTCGTCGATTCAAAGGGCCTGCTTTTCTGGCAGTATAGGATCTTAAATCCTCCTCTGTTTTCTTAACTGGATTAAGTTTTTCAAACAAAACATAATGATGAACTGGTACATTGACAATGGGAGCTGTTTTTATTTTTTTGAAAAACTGCTTAGGTTTGATGCGAAGCGTTTTTTGTAAGCGTGTTCCTGTTCCAGCAGTGGTAACTTGCCAGCATTCAAACTCAACGATTGGACTATCATTGAGTTGATCGAAAGGCAATTCATCTATTTCGATGGCAGTCAATTGGCTGAGCTTTCCATTTTTTACAGCCCCAATTTTATTATTCAACGAAAGTTGAAAAGTATAGAGTACATCAGATGACGTATCATTGATCAGATGCACTTTATATTTTGCGGTTGTCCCATCCAAACGCATTTGTGCCTCAAATCCCAATTGTATCCCAATGCTTTTGAGAATGGCATATTGTTGTTGAACTTTAGGAGGTTCGGGCTCTTTTGGGATTTTGACCTGTTTGGCAGGAATGCTTTTGGCTTTAATGACTGGTTTGTTGGATAGACGTCGTTTTTCATCTTCAATATTGACTACATCTTCTGCGAAAGCAGGAATCTCATCCCCATCGTCCAGCAGTACATTGACCATGTTGTCCTCTAATATTTTAGTAATAACGCCCTCATCTCCAGTGTGGATCAATTTTACTCTACTTCCAATCGCAAACAGCATAATCTAAATATTTAATGTTCTCGTACGTTTATTAATCGTAGACCAAATTAAGGTCCACTCCATTTCCTTTTATAAATTTACACGGAAAAATGAGAATTGTTTATAGATAAATTTACTTTTGCTTAAAATAATCATTTTATCTCTCCAAAACCAATAGCAAACCTAACACAACACCAAATAAATGAGTTTAAGATGGAAAATTGCACAAGCCTTTGAAATTAGATGGTGGCAGCAATATCTTAAAAATAAGCCAGAGAGCGATTATCAAGATTGGAAAACCAATTACTGGAATACTTTCCTACAACGCAATAAAGTGGAGGTCAAATCCGGAGAACGGATACTCGATGTTGGTTGTGGTCCTGCAGGGGTATTTATCGTCTTAGCTGATCAGCAAGTTGATGCAGTAGATCCATTATTACCAGACTATGAAAGTAAATTAAGCCATTTTGATTCTAGATCTTATCCTTGGGTTAATTTTCATCAAGAATCATTTGAGTCTTTTCAAACTGAACAAGCTTATGAAAAGGTTTTTTGTCTCAATGCGATTAACCATGTTGCTGATTTAGAATTGTGTTTTGATAAATTAGTAGCTGCCTGTGAAAAAGGGGGCGAGTTAATTGTTTCTATTGATGCTCATAATCATGCTTTTTTTAAAAGTATTTTTCGATTAATTCCTGGCGATATTTTACATCCTCATCAATACGATTTAAAAGAGTATCAAGACATGTTGACTTCAAGAGGCTGTGAAATCCTTCGCACTAAATTGTATAAAGAAGAATTCTTTTTCAATTATTTTGTGTTGGTCGCTAAGAAGAGATAGATTCTCAGTGATTTTATTTGGTCATATGGTCAAACCAATTTTTTTGTTGAAGCAAAATTTAAAAAATGGAAAGCACGAAGTAATTTGTTTATACAAAGATTCCTTAAAAAGGATTTTTGATTTCCTAACGGAAAAGCATGTTTTTCGCCATTACTAACTATCTTTGTCCTCCTTTTCAGAATTGATACAAAATAATGAGTGCTTACAAAGTAAAAGAAATTTATTATACCCTTCAAGGAGAAGGAGCCCACACTGGACGAGCGGCAGTCTTTTGTCGTTTTTCAGGGTGCAATCTTTGGAGTGGTCGAGAGGAGGATCGACATAAGGCGATTTGTAAATTCTGTGATACGGATTTTTGGGGTATGGATGGTGAAAATGGAGGAAAATTTGCTACCGCAAAAGATTTGGCCATCAAAATTAATAGTCTTTGGCCAAAGGAAAATAAAATCGGCCGGCCTTATGTTGTTTTCACGGGAGGAGAACCCTTATTACAACTAGATCAAAAAGCAGTGGATGCAATGCACGAAGTAGGTTTTGAAATTGCTATAGAAACCAATGGGACGCTGGAACCACCTCAAGGAATTGATTGGATTTGTATGAGCCCAAAAGCAGGAACAGAGTTGAAAATAACCAAAGGAAATGAACTAAAATTGGTTTTTCCTCAGCCTGGAGCGGAACCAGAAAAATTTGATGCGCTAGATTTTGAACATTTCTATCTACAACCCATGGATGGATTATTGGTAGAAGAAAACACCAAATTAACGCTTCGTTATTGTTTGGAACATCCACAATGGAACATGAGTTTGCAAACACATAAATTGTTGGACATTAAATAGAATTCAAGTATCATTAAAAAAAAGAGCCACCTCGCCCGAGTGACTCTTTCCATATTGCTTAGCTTTCTAGCCTGATCGTTTTCATAACATTATAGTTTTCATAGCTTCATTTTTTGTTACTTTATAGTTTGATGGCGTAGCCAATACTCACAGCAGTACTTTGATTTTGATCGGCACTAGTTGAATAAAAAACATCCGTTAATCCCAAATTGTGACGGATATCTAAAATCACCTTACCTGGCCCAACTTGGTAATCGAATCCAATACCACATACCACTCCCATTTCTAAATGATCCATGCCTAAGCTAGATAATTGGATTTTCTCTTTGTTACGATTTCCATCCCCTTGAAACTTATAAGCACCATCTACCAAAACATTTAGCGAAGGCCCCGCAGCTACGGAGAATCCAAATTTGTTTTTACCCATTCGATATTTGGCCAATAAGCTTAGATCAATAGCATTGAAGGCCAGGTCCGTTTTAATTCTTGGAACTCCTGGAAGTTTAATATCGAAAATGCTAAATACTTTTTGATTGTAATTTAATTCAGGTTGTATCGATAATTTTTTCCCTAAAGGGACATTTAAAAAGACACCTAAGTTAAGTCCTTCTGCATCAAATGGACTAAACCCATTTTGATCTGGAAATTCAATAGCTAAAGTGGAAGAATTGGTTCCAGCTCTGATCCCAACCGTCGTTTGAGCAGTTAAGCTTACTGTAAATAAAAAAAATGCAAAAGTGAGGAATAAATGATTTTTCGATGTTTTCATAATCTTTAGGTTTTGATGATAAATAAACGATTTGTCCATTTATACCATCCAAGGATGAGTAAGCGGAAAAAGTATTTTTCTTTTAAGATTTCTTTAACAGAAAGGACTTTTATCAGCTGTGTGATCTATGACAATTTTTATGATTAAGGACAGAATCAATTGATAAACTAATGGTACTTATTTTTTTAATGATAATCATTTTAGCAAACAGATTTAATTGATTGCACAGATTTTTCCGCTATCGTGCAGGATAGAAACGTTTGATAGTGGGAAAATTCGCGTAATTCGCGCAATCAGCTAAATCTGTGTTCAACTAATCTAACGCTCAGATAATCAAATCATCTGTCCTCACTACAATTTTATGAGAGTGACAAGATTAGGATGACAATGAGTCGATAGAACAAAAATTAATCAATTCTTTATAAATGTCATTTTGTTGTAGAATGGAAGAGTTGCCAACTAAAACTAAATGCTGTCGAGCACGTGTGAGTGCAACGTTCAATTTACGATCAACTCCTTCGCCTGATGCGGACACTAATGATTCTAATTGACTCTTTTTATTGACACACAATGAGATCAAAATAACTTCTCGTGCACCACCTTGATATCGTTCTACAGTATCAATCGTCAGTAAGTCAGTATCGATTTTTCGAGCTTGTAAGGTTTCGCGAATTTGCGCAATCTGCGCTCGATAAGGTGTGATGATCCCAATGGAATTGGCGTTTATTTTTTTATTGTTAATGTCAAAAATCCGATGAAAACTTTCTACCAAAGTAGCAATAGATTCGGCTTCATGAAGATTGGTTTTAGAGGTTGGGCTATCCTGATCGGTTTGAGTTGGAATAAAGTGCATTCTTTGTTGGCAAAGTTGTGTTTCCAATTCAGTGGCATCAATTGGTAATTGATATTCGAGGGCGGCAATCTGTTGTTGACTTGTTGGAAAATTAGCTGGGAGAATATCCAAAAAACCTTGATAGAAATATTCATTTGGAAAATCCATGATGTGCTGATGCATTCGACCCTGATGACTGAGTCGTGCAAATGCCCAATCCCAAGCATTAGCTTCACAGCGTTTAAAGAGCCTTTCAAACAAAGAGTCTCTAAGATTGTGTAAGCCAATATCTTGTAATGCTTTGGCCGTAGTTGCAGATTCTTCTTGGTTTTGTACCACTACTGCTGGCAACTGTTTATGATCCCCAATCAGAATGAACCTTTCAAATTGAGGGAGTAATCCAACGAGTATCGGTTCCAAAATTTGGGAAGCTTCATCGATGATTACTCGATGGAATTTTTTCAATTGTAAGAGTTCATGTTTGCTCGCTATAGAAGCGACAGTAGACACAAAAATACGATGAGATTCAATGACCTCTTTTAAGTCTTGACGATTGGTGACCTTTTCTATTTTACTTTGCAGCAATTGTTTTTTAAAGCGATCGGCAGTAGAATAGTTAGAACCTATTCGAATATATTCCTGAGTGATATAATCATCAATACTTTCAATGGATTCACAAATTTCGTCTACCGCTCGGTTGGTGTAAGCCAGCAGCAAAATGTTTTCATCGGTCTCATTGAGAATATAACTGACCAACTGTCGAAGCATGACACTGGTTTTTCCTGTGCCGGGTGGTCCCCAAAGTAAAAAGTAATCAGGAGCGGATATTGCTTTCGCAAAAATTTCACCTTGTTCCTCAGTTAGTTGTGGTGGCGCTTTGATTTCTTCAGGCGCTGCTTTACGCGGTGCACCAGTGGTTAACAATAAGTCTTTTTTCTCTTTAGGAAATTGAATAAATTTGAACAAACTTCGATACATGGAATTGAAACCACTATCAAACAAATCATGTTCTAAATTCCAGTGTTGATATTGATGGAAAATACTTTCATTGAATTGTCGAGAACGGAGTCGAATGATCACTTCCGTTTTATTGATCTCAATGATGGTGCATTTAAAAATTTGGTTGGACAATACTCCCTTAGCATTTTCGTCAAGAGGATAAAGCACTGCAATATCTCCATTTCTGAAATTAGCCAATTGGCTGGTATTTTCTGTTTTATGAAAAATAATAAGTGGGCTTTCTTCTTTCGCTTTAATCTCCTGAATTTCTAAAAAGCTAATGATATCAAAATTAGCTTGTTTTTCTATTGGATCATTGAGCCAAAGAGAAGCCAAACCATTGACATTATCAATTCCTTGTACGCCGGTCTTAGCCAATTGATGTTCTCTGGCAATGAATCCAGAATAAGCATTAAAATATTTTTGTTCTAAATCATTCATGCCAGTATAGACCTTGTAGAACAGGTCCAAATCACGTTTTAAAAAACCTTGGATTTGTGGCATTCGTGCTGGATTCAATCGATCAAAAAGATGGGGCGTTGGATTCTTTTTGACATGATTCAGTTGAATGAGACTTTGCTCTAAAGCGACTAATTGATTTCTAACTTGAATGGCTTCAAATTGATTGGATTTTGTAACGGGAGCAAAACGCAATTGTCGTTCATCTACTCCAGAATATAAAATAAAGTTGGTGGGTGACAATCGTTGTTCAAATACAGATTTGATCATCAGATCATAAAGCAATGTTTGTATATAGTGATTTTGACTAATGCCCCAACGATTCGGTTTGTAAGCTTTTCCACTTTTTAATTCTACGATGGCAGAGTCTTTATCGTTATCGGGATTTTTGTGAAAGACATCCAATCGTCCTTGAATGCCATATCGTTCTGCATAAAAACTAGGTTCTAAAAAACAATGCTCTGGATTGATATCATTTTCCATGAAATCCTGTGCGACCATTCGTTTTAGATTCAGAAAATGCTTTTGCGAACTCTGCATAATTTCGCGAACTTCTCTATTTTCAAAGACCGTAAAAGCCAATGGATTGAGTCGAAAGACTTTTGGGAAAGTTTCTTTAAACGTAGCCTCCGGATTGGTCATCAATTCATCCAAAAAGAAGTTAGCGATATTTCCAATCATCAAATATTTATTGGCATGGACTGGAAGATATTTTTTCAATAAATGTACCCAGGATACCACCGTCCCATCTTTAAAACATTCTGAAATGGCACTGACATCAATCAAATAATCTGGTTCGATAACAAAAGCTCTAGGCCGATAAACGCCATCGTTATCAATCTCTACATCAATCAAATTCAAAATCACAGGAAATTTAAAAATTCCTCGAATGGCTTTAATGCTTGGATTAAAATTTTCGTTTCGATCTGCAATGTTGTATTGAAGAAAAACCTCTTCAGATGGATTTTCTTCATCTCGAATCAATAGTTGATCTTGGTCTTTTCGATCTTCTAAGGCAACGACTCTCGCAAAGGCTTTAAATTCCTTGATTTTTCTGGGAACGACTTTATAAAAACCATCAGGAGGTAGTTGTTCGGCCAAGTCACCGGGAATGCCTGTTTTGAATACCGAAGATATACTGAGAGTCAACACTTTTAAACCTAGCTGAAAGGAGAGTGTTGGGTCTATATTTTCATTGGCTTTGCTTCGTCCTAGTTGACGAGCTATCCTTCGAAATTCATGGATATAAAACTGGAGTTGTTTATTCAGGTTGAATTTATGACCAGCAAAGGCAATACGGGCGAATAGGGTAGTGAATTGTAATTTTTCCTCACGTGTAGCTTCTACAAAAAGAAGGTTCAGTTGTCGATATAGTGCATCAATTTTGCCATTGGTGTCTAGTGTTTCGTTCTGATGGGTTTTGAGTACTTCCCGATAGAAAAGCCGTGCGAGTTCCTGATTTTTCATTAATGGCTAAAATAGTGAAAATACTATTGGCTTTCTAAAACGGGAACTGTAAATTTCTTGAGGCTATTTTGTAGAAAGCATTTACTACAAAAATGGTGATTGATCGGTTAATTTCAAAAAAGCAAAAGATATACAAAAAGAGAGGTTGTTTGAACCATATAAGGCATTTAAGGAACATATAAGTTCTATCGCGGTATTTCTTAAATGATCCTATATGCCTTATATGGTTCAAGATAAAACGCCTACCTACATGTTTAGCAAGTCATTGCGAATAAAAAAAGGGAAGCGATTTTCATCACTTCCCTTTAGTATTTTATATCGTAACTGTTTATTTAGAAACAGTGTTAACGATTTCCTTGAATGACTCCGGGTGGTTCATGGCTAAGTCAGCCAATACTTTCCGGTTAAGGGTGATTTCATTTTTAGAAAGGTTGTGCATCAATCGAGAATAAGTTGTTCCTTCGATTCTTGCAGCAGCATTGATCCGAGCAATCCAAAGTCTTCTGAACGCTCTTTTTTTACCTTTACGGTCGGTATAAGCATAAGTCCATGCTTTTTCAACAGCGTTTTTCGCTACCGTATAAACCTTACTTCTTGCACCAAAATAACCTTTGGCGGCTTTTAAAATCTTTTTCCGTCGCTTTCTAGAAGCCACAGCATTTACTGATCTAGGCATATTAACAACATTTTTAGTACAGTACAGGGAATTTAAAAATTACTTTGAAAACCTGTACTCTCGTTAAAAAAATAGGATACTGAATCGTACAGTTCCTTTTACTTCATACATAACAATAACTTCATTCTCTTCTCATCAGCTTTGCTAACGATAGCAGAATGACTTAATTGCAATTTGCGTTTTTTGCTTTTCTTTCTCATTAAATGAGCAGCATTCGCACGATGTCGCTTGAGTTTTCCAGAGCCAGTTACTTTGAATCGCTTCTTAGCACTGGAGTGAGTCTTCATCTTAGGCATCTTCTATTCATTTTTGTGTTCTGTAACTAATGTCAAAGAACCATTTTAAAATTGGAATGCAAAGATAAGCAAAAATAGCTTGATTTAAAAGAAAAAAGAAGTCTATTTAGGAGGAATAAAACAGAAGGCATACTTTCTATTTAAATAGCATAAAATAATGGAGTTGAAAAAGGATGAAGAGGATCATTAACTTATTGGTTTTTAAGCGATTAAATCTACTTATGGGAAACGAACAAGTTTTCTTAAATAATGGATATTAATGATCAGACAGCTATCTCAAGGGCTAAAAAAAGAAGAGTCATCCTAAAAAACTTAGCATGACTCCTGAAATGCCTAAGAAAGGCTATATCAATAAAGCTTTTGATTATTCTTCCTCTTCAGCTTTTGGTTTTTCTTCTACAGGTGGAGGAGGAGTTTGAACCTTTGCCTTTTTATTATCTTTTTTCCTTTTGTTGTTGTCTTTCTTATTTTTCTTTTTTGGTCCTTTTTTAGGAGCAATCACTACGGTCATTCTTCTACCTTCTAATCTTGGAAGGTTTTCAGGAATACCTATTTCTTCTAATTCTTTAAGTAAACGCAACAATAATAGTTCTCCACGGTCTTTAAAAACAATAGATCGACCTCTGAAAAATACATAAGCTTTCACTTTTGCACCATCATTTAAGAAATTTTCAGCGTGACGAAGCTTGAAATTGAAATCGTGATCATCTGTGTTTGGTCCGAAACGAATTTCTTTTACAACTGTTTTTACTGCTTTAGATTTAATCTCCTTTTCCCTCTTCTTTTTCATGTAGAGGAATTTCTTGTAATCAATGATTTTACAAACAGGAGGGGAGGCATTAGGAGAGATTTCAACTAAATCAAGATTTAGTGCTCTTGCCCATTCCATAGCTCTTCGGGAGGAGTAAACATCTGGTTGAACGGGGCGTCCGGCTACTTTGCTTACCTCATCGAGGTTATCGCCTACTAATCGGATTTCAGGTACTCTAATTTGTTCGTTAGTTCTAAAAAATACTTTTTTGTGCTGTGGCCGCTGCGGCCGCTGTCTTTTTGCCAATAGATTTTATATTTAATTAAAAAATGAATAAACGGAATAATGAGAAAATAGTTTTAATCAAGACCCCTTAAATGTGTTGGTACGAACGCCTTTATTCAATAAAAACGAATAAAGTACTATTAATTCTAATGTAAAGTTAATGAAAAAAGTTCACGTGATTGCATTTTAGCAACAATTCCGAAAACGTATTAAGTAATAAAGAAAGGATTTTCTTTTGTAAAAATGAAAGTTCTATCGATAAAACTTTGGTCTCTTGTCTTCTTATACAGGATTACAATGCTTTTTTTGCCTAAAAATAAAAGGTAAATGCCTCGTAGATCGCTCGCATTCAATCATTTCTACGTTTAATGATTGAATAACTGAATGTGAGAATTTTGAATGTCCCTTTTATCGCGAACCCACGTTAGAAGTTTCATTCAAAATTCAATTATTCTCGCATTCAATCATTCCTACGTTCAATGATTGAATAACTGAATGCGAGAATTTTGAATGTCCCAGGAACGTATGTTTCGCGTCAGAAGGCTCATTCAAAATTCAATTATTCTCGCATTCAATCAGCGTCAGAAGGCTCATTCAAAATTCAATTATTCGTTCATTCAA
>CAYTVR010000164.1:0-15569 GCA_964441245.1 uncultured Saprospiraceae bacterium
CAAAATTGTACCGCAAGTAGTTGTCCTCCTCAAACCATTACCATTAATCAGGTAGCCCCATTATGTTTAGGGGATGCAAGTCCAATGCAATTGGTTGCTAACATTCCTGGAGGTATATGGGATGGACCAGGTATCATGAATCAAATGACTGGTATGTTTGATCCTGCAGCTGCGGCTATTGGACCTAATACCATTACTTATACCTTGACTCAAGGACTTTGTACTTACAATGGTTCTACTACTATAATGATTAATCCGACTCCGACTTCTGATTTCACTGTTGTTTCTCCTGTTTGTCAGGAAGATCCAACTACGGTGACTTATAGTGGTAATGCAAGTTTAGCTTCAGACTTTGCTTGGAATTTTGATGGAGGTTTGGTACTTAGTGGAACAGGTGCTGGCCCTTATGAAATATCTTGGGCAACTAGTGGTCCTAAAAGTATTTCTATGACGGTTACGCAAGATAGTTGTGCTTCAATGGCTACCACACAAACCGTAAATGTAGAAGCGCCAATGGCGGAACCATTTATTACTTGTTCGTCAACAACCAACTCGATTACTTTTAGTTGGTCTCCAATTGATGGAGCTACTGGATACTTAGTCGATGCTGTTGCACAAACCGATACCTTTATTGTTGTAGATGGTTTGACGGAAGGTCAAATGGTTACGATCCAAGTAGTCGCTCAAGGAAATGGACCTTGTGGAGATAGTTCGTCTAGTCAAAATTGTACCGCAAGTAGTTGTCCTCCTCAAACCATTACCATTAATCAGGTAGCCCCATTATGTTTAGGGGATGCAAGTCCAATGCAATTGGTTGCTAACATTCCTGGAGGTATATGGGATGGACCAGGTATCATGAATCAAATGACTGGTATGTTTGATCCTGCAGCTGCGGCTATTGGACCTAATACCATTACTTATACCTTGACTCAAGGACTTTGTACTTACAATGGTTCTACTACTATCATGATTAATCCGACTCCGACTTCTGATTTCACCGTTGTTTCTCCGATTTGTCAAGGAGATCCTACTACGGTGACTTATAGTGGTAATGCGAGTTTGGCTTCAGATTTTGTATGGGATTTTGACGGAGGTCTAGTCCTTAGTGGAACAGGCGCTGGTCCTTATGAAATATCTTGGGCAACTAGTGGTCCTAAAAATATTGGGATGACTGTTACTCAAAATGGTTGTCCTTCACAAGCTACCACTCAAAGTGTTCAAGTAGACGCACCAATGGATCAAGCGAACATTACTTGTAGTTCTACTACAGAATCTGTCACCTTTACTTGGGATGCAGTTCCTGGTGCTACTAGTTATATTGTAAATAATGTTCCTCAAACTGAATTGACGATTACTATTGGTGATTTGACTGTCAATGAGTCTGTAGATATTACGGTAATTGCTGTAGGCTCGGGAGCTTGTGGAAATAGTACAATCACAACTTCATGTAATGCTTCTAACTGTGCACCTTTAGCCATTAATTTTGAACCTGTAAATGATTATTGTGAAGATCCCGCTAATCTAACTACAGATATTGAAGTGATTGGAATTGTAGGAGGAATCTTTACTGGACCTGGTATTGTAGATCAAATGGCTGGTATTTTTGATCCAAATGATGCGAGTGCGGTTGTTGGAGCGAATGTAATTCTTTTTGAATACAGTGAAGCAGGTTGTGATTATTCTGAGACCATAACCATCAATGTTAATGCACTACCTACTATTGATGCTGGTACCGCGCCACAAGATATTTCTTGTACACAAGAAACGGTCACTTTAGCAGCATCAGGAACTGGTGTTCCTGCATGGACAGGTCCTGGAATTGTTTCAGGTCAAACAACTTTAAACCCAGTTGTAGATCAAATCGGAACATACACCTTGACCCTTACTGATCCGGTTACTTTCTGTACTTCAATTGACCAAGTAGAAGTATTTGCAGATCCGGCATTCCCAATCGCAGATGCTGGTGACGATCAAACAATTGATTGTAATACAGACATGGTTACCATCACTGCTAGTGGTAGTGCAGGAACCGTTCAATGGACTTTACCAGATAATACGATTTCAAATGAGACTAGTTTAAATATTGATGAAGCAGGAGCTGGAATGTATATTCTTAATATTCTAGAAAATGCCTGTGAGTCTGAACCAGATACTGTTGTTATTGATTTGGATGTAATCGATCCTGTTGCTATCATTCAATTGGAGGGTGGTTTGAGTATTGATTGCAACAATACATCATTGACCTTAAATGCTGAAGATCCAAGTAATACTGATGTTGATTATACTTGGTCCTCTAATTCCGCTACTACTTCTCAAATTTCAGTTTCTGATGCTGGTGATTATAGCGTAACGATTACTTCTGCCAATGGATGTACTGCTGTTGAAACAATTAGTATCGCAGATAATAGTGAGACTCCTGCAGCAACAGCTGGAGATGATCAAACACTAGATTGTGCAACTGACTTCGTTTCCTTAACGGGTGCAGGTTCTGCTGTAGGCGATGATATTGCTTATTCTTGGAGTGGTCCTGGTATCACAGGATCGACAACGGATTTGACAACAACTGCAGAAATTGCTGGTACTTACACCTTAACGGTTATGAACACCACTACAGGTTGTGATAATACATCAATGGTTACTGTTTTTGCAGATGCTAACGCTCCAATTGCGGATGCCGGTGAAATACAGACACTTGACTGTATCGGTTCTGATGTCGATTTGGTTGGTACTTCTACTGGAACAAGTTTCACTTGGAGCGATGATACAGGAAATATTATTGGAACTGGATTGACCGTTGCAGTTAATGAAATTGGTACTTACTATTTAGCTGTAAGTAATGCTGTAGGTTGTACAGCAATTGATTCGGTTGTAGTTGTTCCAAATCCAGATATTCCAAATGATTTAAATGCTATCGTACTTGAACCAAGTTGTTATGGAGAAAATGATGCAGTCATTAACATTGATGCCGTAGTTGGAGGCACAGCACCTTATACTTATTCTATAGATGGTGAAGACTTTATTAGTTTCCCTCAATTCTTTAATCTTAGTGCTGGAAATTATGATATCTTCATTGAAGATGCTGCGGGATGTACCTATGAAACTAGAGTAAACATTGATCAACCGGAGCAATTGTTAATTGATTTGGGTGAGGACATTACTCTGTTATTGGGAGACACCACTCAAACATTAGAGGCGATCATTTCTGACCCAGGAATTGTAGATACATTAATCTGGAATACAAGTGAAGAGGACATTAATTGTATCGATGAAGATTGTAACGAGCTAAGTCTTATACTCAATGATCAAGCAAGTTATACCGCATTGATTATTGATAGTCTCGGTTGTACTGCTACAGATAACGTCAACGTCAACATTCAGAAAGATCGATTAATTTATATTCCTTCAGGTTTTGCACCTAGATCAGGTGGAGATAATCTAAATGATGTCTTTATGATCAATGGTGGTCTTGGAGTGAAAAAGATTAATTTCTTCCGAGTATTTAATCGATGGGGAGAACTAGTATTTGAAGCAGATACAGATCCTGTCAGTGGTTTCCAACCTAATGATCCTGATCCTAGATTTGCATGGGATGGTACTTTCCGAAATAAAGAAATGAATCCTGGTGTTTTCGTTTATATTGTTGAAGTTGAATTTACTGACAATGAAGTTAAACTATACCAAGGTGATATTACTTTAATTAGATAAGTTATACGATACCTAAAGATTTATAAAAAAAGGTCCTGAACTTGGTTCAGGGCCTTTTTTGTTATTGCGTTTGCCTTTGTGGTTGTTAGTTATTCGTATTTTGGTTATTGAATATCCTCTAAAGGGACACCATTAATGTCGGTGGTCAATACTTCACTCATGTAATCAAAGAAGGGTCGCATTTTTTTAAAAACTTTAACGGTCTCAGTCGCAAATTTAGGAGACAATACTTCTTCATCAGAAAACGATTTCCAGATTATAAATTGTTTGTGTCGTAAAAGATCAATGGCAGGATGATCTTTAGCATATCCGCGTGGCGCAGTTTTCAAACAATCTCCTTGTAAAGTTCCAAAAGTCTTTTTAAAACTTGCAGCATTAATAATTTTACGAAGGGGTTTGTCATCTACTGCAATTTCTTCTCTGATGCGTTTTAAATCATCTTTATTCGGTCCCCAAAATCCTCCACCAACAAATGAATGTCCTGGCTCTATATGAAAATAATATCCTCCACGTAATTGTTTGGTCGCTCTACGAAGATATCCACTCATATGAGTTTTGTAGGGAAGTTTATCTTTCGAAAAACGAACATCTCGATAGATTCGATATACTTTTAATTCTTCAATATTATCAACATGAGACATTTTATCTAAAATAACCTCAGAGAAATCTTTCATCTGAGCATAAGCTTCTTGATACCTTGGCTTATTTTCTGCAAACCAAGGTCGATTATTATTTTTGGCAACGTCTTTAAGAAATTTAAATATAGTCGGAGGAATAACTTTTGATTTCATAAGTCTAATGATATTTTAAATTAACGTTTATAGAGAACATAGTCGTTTCTTAAATGCAAAAGTAAAATTTATTCTTTCAAAAAAGAAATGGTGTCCCCTCTCAGAAACACCATTCAAATCATCCACTCTCTCTCTTATTTATTTTAGAATACTTTTCCACTAAAGTGGAAAAACCATTATTCGTTTTTATTTATTCATATTTAAATATTTGTCTTAATTGCGATGCAAAGGTGCAGGTAAACAGACAATTAAAAAATGATTTGGAATAGATATAGGGATGATCTTCATCATCATTCATCAAGATATGTTCACAAATAGAGCATGAGGTGAAAATATTCAAACAAGAACGGTCTTAGATGCTTAAAATTAATCAGGTGTAACAAACTACAATAAGACTGAGTGAATCTGGTAATTAGTTGAGGTCTTTGGGGCTTTATAAACTACCGATGATTTTTTTAACCACATACGGACAGGAAAGACATAAAAGGAACACAGAGTAAAGAACGTTATTTTCTTTCTTACTT
Organism: uncultured Saprospiraceae bacterium; assembly: GCA_964441245.1. Classification (GTDB taxonomy): domain Bacteria; phylum Bacteroidota; class Bacteroidia; order Chitinophagales; family Saprospiraceae; genus JALZUU01. Next base: position 5,021 of record CAYTVR010000164.1, read on the forward strand.
TGATTATTGAATAAAGTAGAATCCTTACTTTCGTTTTACCATTCCCTTCAATTTTACTTGATAGGACATGCGCTCTTTTTTATCGGTAAGAATAGATTCCGCTTGAATATTACTTTTGGGACTCATCGCATTTAAGTTAATATCCACTTTTAATTGATCTCCTTCCAAAGTCCCTTTTAGGTGACCGCTTTTACCCAAAAAACAACGATTGTCATTCGTGATTATTTTAATTTTTGCCGCATCTATTTTATCTCCGCTTAAATCAAATTCAGCAAATGAATCTGCAATCTCAAAATATATTTCTTCTTTAGGAGTCTCTATTTTAAAAACAGTATGATCACCACTTTCAATATCAAAATACCAGTAAACACTTGGGACAATATGTTTGTTTTGATATATCTCAAATCGAGTAGCTTGATTCACTTTATTTGTATTACAAGCCATCATTAACAATAAAATACAACAGGAAAATAGTTTTATTTTTTTCATGAAAATTTTAATCTACAATATGATCAATTGATAAGCCATACTCATTAGGATCAATAAAAAACCTAAAACTAACATACACCCTTTACCTGATGCTTTAGGTGAACGTCCTCCAGAAGTTCCTGTTGATGATGGAGGATCAGGCAAATCATTTGAAGGTTCTTCTTCTTGAGGAGAATTTGTATCAAGTGGAGTATCACTATGCCCCGTTTCTTCCATTTCTCCTTCTGACATGTCATTGCCAGACATATCGTGATCATGCGTATCATTGCCCGACATATCATGCCCAGGCATATCATGATCTTGCGTGTTATGTCCCGGCATATCGTGTTCTGACATATCATGATCATGACCATGCATATCGTGCCCAGACATGTCATTGCCTATCATATCTCCATTTTCTTCTTGTCCATCATCCATTACTGGACTTTCCATTAATTGTTCTAATGATTCTCTTTTATCGTAAGTATAGCCTAAAGTTTCAATATCAAGCATGCTACTATTTTGCGGATTTCCACGCATGGCTTTATGCATATAATCGTCAAAATTTTGGCCCATAGCCGCTCCTAGTTCAGGCATATAATGTACTTCTTCAGGATGTAATTGCATCCAATCCCACCACAACTTATCAACAAAACAATGATGAAGAAAAAATACCGGATCATTTGGCGAAGTCATTGGGATCATAGAACCACCTACCCACATATGACCGCGATTGTGCATCTGTGCACCTCTACCTCCAATCCAACCTTCAAGTGCATTCCGAAAACCAGATGGACTATTACTTGACCACGGTGCGACATCAAAAGGTGTTATTTGCAATACTCTAGCTATATCGTGATTATTGGCTAAGGTAGGTGCTAATGGGCTTTCGCCAAAAGATCGTTTTAATCTTCCATCAGCTTCTCCCATCATATTGACAATAGTCCAATCTTTCAGCGGGCCTGTCTTGACCATATAATCATCTTCGGGATCACCATTTCCTCCAAAAAAATCATCTTGCCACATGGCATATTCTTCTGGATTTTCCATCAACGCGTTTTCTCCCCAATGCCAATATGGGATTCCTAAATCAGGATTTCCAGAAATTTCTTGTAGGTCTTGTTCTAATTCCAATAACAACAATCGATGCCAACTTAAAAATGCTGGTCCTCGATGAATTTTTGTCATTGGTGCTTTGGCATGGATCAAAACATATTCATCATATTTCCCTGTTCGCTTTAATTCTTGTAAAGCTTCAATGAATTCCTTTTTTTCAGCGGAGGTTAAATGAGCTATATTTTTTCGGATAGCCATAATTGATTAGTTGTTGGTGATTCGTTTTTGGTATTCTATCTAATGATTGCACTAAAGCAATTTAGGTTCTTTGCTTTGTTGCGATTTTGTTGTTACCAAATATAGCTAATTCAAAGTCGTTCACCAATAAATTATTGTTGAAATTAATATGTCATCAATGCTAATCGAAATCAATTAGTATACATTTATTGTTAAACGAATGATTTTCATCATTCGTTTATCGTGAAAACTATTAATATTAAAATGAAAAAAAATGAGATAGGAATAGACTGTATTCAGAAAACGAATAAGCCTTCTAAGCATTAGTTTAACTTAGAAGGCTTATTGGTTTTATCTAAAAAAAATAGACCGATCTTAGAATTTAGGACAACTCGTTTTTACTCTATGTCTTGCTCTATGGGTGTAAATCAAAGACATTTCAAAAGCTCCTCTAGAGTTGTTCGCAGCTTTTAAATTGGAAGTAGTCACGTCATAACTTAAACCAACATTCCACCGATTGATTTCTAAAATCGTCGCAAAGGTTAATGCTTCAAAAAACATTCTAGAATTGACTGAGCTGGAAATATGGGGCCAAATACCTGCTCGGATAGCGACTTCATTCCAATCATGATTATTGTAGCGAACGTTGGCACCAAATGTAGTTGAAGTAGAACTTCCTTGTTTCATAAAAATCAAAGCAGGCAAAACACTTAACTGATCATTAAAAGGTAATTCACCTCCCATGTGTCCGACCCATTTCATTTCTAAGGTTTCATTTCCATTGCCAAAGAAAGAAATTTCTGGAGCATTTAAATGATGTACGGATGCTCCAATGTATATACTTTTGTTGCTCGCAAATAAAGCGTAGTACAATAGTCCAGCATTCACATCTAAGAAAATATCTGTTGTTTGTGATTCCCCTAAAATGCCTCCTTCTCCATTAGGTAATGCTAAATTCGGAAAGCCTCCATTGCCCAAGTCATACTGTTCACTGAACCAGAATTTATTCCATTCAACAGCGTTTTGACCGACACCTACTTGACCACCCGCGATTAAGTATTGGTTACTTGTTGTGTATTTATTTCCACCCACTTTTTTCAAATAAGAAGCATTGAAATAACTTCTATTTTGGACATAATGACCTTCTCCTACTTCGTCTCTCATGGCATTAAAACCAAAAGCTACATAATCTTCTCCGACGATTCGATAGCGTAAATCAAATCCTGCTGCAAAGGTTCTAAAAGGCACACTTCCTAATACACTTGACCATTGATCTCTATAATTCGCATTCACTCTAAACCGTCCTTCAAAAACACCAGTCATTGCAGGATTTACATAAAATGGAGCTGCATAAAATTGCGACAATCGTGGATCTTGTGCTTTTAAGTCATTTATCCAAGTGAATACAATCACTACCATTAAGCCCAGCCAAATACTCGATTTTTTCATAATTATAAATTAAAATATCATTTTCAACAAAATCCAAAATTCAATTCAAAAGCATTTATCGCAAAAGCGTTGAACTTCCTTGAAAAGACTCTTTAAGTCCATCAATATATTCTACTTCTACTTTCCAAAGAAATACTCCTGGATCAACTTCTTTACCTCGATAAATTCCATCCCAACCTCGATCTTCATTCGTCATATATTCCTGTCCATTTTCATCGATTCCAGTATCTTCATGAACTAAAGTTCCCCAACGATCATAGACTCTAAAAGTCAAAATTTTTGTTCCTTCTTTTCCATGGACGATTAAAAGATCATTAGCTCCATCTCCATTGGGCGTAAAGGCAGTAGCGACATGAATGTTTCGTATTTTGATGACCTCAATTGTAATTTCGTCTGTACTTTCACAACCATTTTCATCAATTCCATACAGTTCATATTGAATCGTATTATTAAGTTTATTCACCTGAGGATCGACACAGGGTATGGTATCCACCGGACAAAATAAAGTTCCTTCATATGGTGCAGACCAAATGAGTTCGACCTCTCCAATATTATTGACAAAAGATGGATTCAATTGAGTACTATCTCCTACTTCTATGGAAGTATCATCACCAGCATTCACTGTAAACTGAGGTGGATCTTTTATTAGCGCTAAATCTTCATGGATACAATTATTCGCATCTAAAACAAAGAGTTCATATTCACCAGCCGTAAGACCAATTAATACACTTGAGCCCAAATAATTCTCTCCATCAACACTGTAACGAAAAGGTGGTGTTCCTCCTTCTAATTCTACTTTTATTTGGCCATCTCGATCTCCAAAACAAGTCGGATCTGTAATAACTAAATCTGTCCTAATCGCTGGAGCTTGTCCTAAACGAACGGAATCACGATGAAGACAATTGTTACCATCTGTTATGGTAATATAATGCAAGCCTGACCAAATACTAACGACACTATCGGTGACAGATCCAGTAGACCATTGGTAGTTATAATTTGGGATACCTCCTTGTGCAGTAGCAAACATTTTCCCATCCGAACCTCCGGCACATGAATTTTCAACTAAATCAAAACGAACATCTAAACTTGCTGGCTGACCGACATTAACAATCGTATCTACACTACAACCCAAGGTGTCTGTTACGGTTACAGAGTAAGCACCTGCAATCAAACTATCGACAAGAGCTGTTGTTGCTCCATTTAGACTGTTCCAATCATAAGTATATTCATTAGAAGCTCCGCCAAAAACTTGGACAACATTTGCGCTACCATCATCACTACCGAAACAAGAAGCATTCGTACTTGCAGCTTCGATTCTTAAGGGAGCCGGTTCTGTTAAAAACTTTTCTCCCTCACCTACACATCCTAAGGAATCTATTGCTCTCACTTGATAAGTTTGACCTCCGGAGAGTCCATCAATAAAAGGACTGGTTGCCCCATTGTTTAACCATTCAAAGGTATAGCGATTTAAGGAATCTTCATTGATTCCTCTGGTGATAAAGTTAACGGCTAATTTGCCATTACTTTGACCGAAACAAGTTGGTTGTACAAAGGCTATATTGACATCAACAGCAGCATGTTCATCTATGAAAATATTTTCAACAAGGGAACAGGCATTTTCATCAGAAATGGTAACAGTATAATTACCTGACTCTAAATTATTTCCAATGTTTCCAGTATTGACACCATCACTCCAAGTGTATTGATAGCCAGAAGTTCCGGGTGTTCCACCAAGAGCTGCTATGGTTGCTTGACCATCATTGGTTTCAAAACAAGCGATATTCGTTTGATCAATAGTTACACTGAGCGCAGTGGACGGTTCTGGAATCATTATTTGCTCGATAGCTGGACAATTATTTGCATCAGTTACCGTAATGATCATATTCCCTGCTAATAAATCTGTTGCCGTTGGTGTACTTTGCGTATCACTCCAATTATATGTATAGGGTTCTACTCCACCAGAAGGTAAAGCTGTAGCGGTACCATTATTTTCACCAAAACAGGAAACATCTGTAAAGGCAGTTGCCAACTCTAAGGAGTCTGGTTCAGATACTGTAACTGAACTACTTGTCGTACAACCATTCATATCGCTAACCGTGACATTATAACTGCCTGCTTCCAATCCAATTGCTGGATTTGCAAATTGAGCATTTGGATCATCCCAAAGAAAAGTGTAGTTCGTTCCGGTTCCACCTTGTACCGCAACTAAGGCTTCTCCATCATTCATACCATAACAACCGACTGGTGTTTCCGTTATTCCATCAATTATGATTGGATTGGGTGTCATTAGGTCTACACAATTGGTAACGGAACATAAATTTTGATCACTGACTGTAACACAATATTGTCCATCAGATAAATTAGTTGCGGTAGATGTTGTTTGATTACTCGCATTGTTTCCCCATTGATAAGTTAGCATTCCTACTCCACCACTTGCCATTGCAATAGCAGTCCCATCAGTTGTATTAGAACAAGTAGGAGTTGTGTTATCCATGGTTAATTCTATGGCAGCTACTGTTGGCACCGTTACGGGAATACTACTGAAGCAACCATTCATATCCGTTACCGTCACTGTATGAGTTCCACTTGGAAGTCCCGTTGCGGTTGGAGTCATTTGATTATTGATACTCCAAAGATATTGATAATTACCTGATCCACCTGAGGGCATGACGGTAGCGGTACCATCATCCGAATCACTACAAGAAGGTGCAGTTGTATTTCCTAACAATGCAATCTCGATAGGCTCATTAACTGCGGTACACGTAGACGTTTCGCATCCTTTAGCATCTGTAATCGTCACACAATAATTTCCGACACCAATGTTTATTGGGTTTTGTAAACTTGAGGTAAAACCATTTGGCCCCGACCAATCATAAACTACGAGACCTGAAGTATTGGAATGATTGACAAATAAATTACCATCTGTAAAACCAAAACAACTAGCATCTGTTGAGTCTGCGATTGCGACGATTGGTGCAGGTTCGAAAATATCAAAACTATTGGTCGTCATACATCCTTTAGCATCTGCAACGGTATAGGAATAATTTCCGGGGCTTAGAGCTGTGGCCACATCTGACGTTTGAGCATTACTCCAAATATAATCATAAGGCGCGCTTCCTCCTAAGGGAAGTAGTGTTGCGCTTCCATCATTTGCACCATTACAATTGACGGAGTCTGTTGTCAGGGTCGCTTCCAATAAAGGTGGCTCAAAAACTTCTACCATTTCCGTTACGGAACATCCTTCCATATCTGTAATTTGAACAGTGTATATGCCTTGAGCTAATCCATTTGCCGTAGGGCTACTCGTTACTGGAATGGTATTCCATTGATACATATAATTTCCATTTCCTCCAGTCACATTAACAGTCGCTTCTCCAGTACTCTCTCCATTACATTGAACTGAATCAACAGCAAAAGTTAATTGCATGGCACCTGCTGTTGGTTGGAGATCTACCATTAAAGTATCGCGACAGTTATTTTCATCTACTCCAATAATCGTATGCATTCCTGAAGCTAAGCCATTAAACGGGCCTGGCATTGGACCGGTTCCATCAATAAAATATTCAACGACTCCTGAACCTCCCATTACAGATACGAAAATGGTACCGTCCATGTCATCCGGACAAGTAGGAGGAAACATTCCTGTAGTTTCAATATCAATCATGCATCCATCTGTGACACACATAGATTGAGCTATAGCTGCTGTACAGGTCGTATTCATTGCCATCGCTCGAACCATAAGCATTATTTGTTGACCAATAACCAATCCGGTGACATTGTGTCCTAAGGTAGCATTGGCAGGTATCCATGTCATACCAGCATCTAGGCTCACTTCGTAGCCACTTGCTCCTGCGACATCTAACCAACTAAAAACGATTTCATCTGGACTATCCGAGCTACACGAAATAGATGGAGCCGGAAAAGCTTGATCTAAAGCAACCAATACGGTATCATTGACGGAACAGTTAAAAGCATCACTAATTTCTACGATATACTGATTATCGGTATTGGTTGTTACAATAGGATCAGGACAATTATCACAAGATAAATCGGTAGAAGTTTGCCATTGATAATCGACATCATTATCAATATTAAAAGTAATCGTCCAACCGATGAGGGTTCCATTAAAACCTCCTGAATCATCTGAGACTAACAAAGCCCATTCGCCATTCGTTGTTTGTCCATTTAAGGTCGTCCAATCTCCTTCTGGAACAAAATTTCCTGTAAAGGGTGCGACACCATCGATAATCAAATCTGTGGCACTTGGCGTAAAACATGTCTGTTCATAATTATCACCAGAGCCTCCGTTATCCGTTGTCAATTCTAACAAAGTACCATCAGGTGCTCTTAAGAAAATATCTAAATCCTTATCGTATTTATGTTCTATTTCTATACAGACGGAAAGGATGTCATTCGTTGCGTCAGAAATGTTTAAAGGAAAAACGGAATTGATATTTAGAGTAGATACAAAGGGAAGAGAAGGTGGATAAATTAAAAAATTAATCTCTTCATTGGCGAAAGCTTCGAAGGTAACTTCTTGAGGTGATAAAGCGGTAATTGTAGTGGCATCTACATTGACTGGATCTCCGGGGCAGGTCACTTGATCCAACAAACTGTTTACGACTTCTGTTCCACAATTGAAACAATTAGGATGGGTATCAGGTAAAACGTCTACCAAAACAGTAGTATCACTAGAACATCCAAAGTTATCTATAATTTCAAAAGTGTAACTAGCGGTTCCTGCATTTTGTGGCGAAGCGTTAATCGAATCATTTTGCGAGTAGAAAATCGATGGATGATCTATCCAGCCATAATCAACGACTTCGGGAGTAAAGGTTTCAATGCTTGGGTATAGGTCTTGTTCAAAATCGATTCCCCATTGGAAGATCCAACCATTGTCACTGGACCATTGATCGATGACGGTGATCGTCCATTCTCCGTTAAGGGGACAACCTAGTAAATTCTCTAGTGATTCAAAAGAGTTATAATCTTGAGATGGTAATGTTGCGGGATCAAAGGTATTGATATATTCTGTCCAGTTACCATTAGTAGAGGTAGGTGTCCAGCAATAATCATCTCCTACTCCTTGTGCTGGAGGAGTTCCAGAATCATCATGATTGGGGATACCTAACCACGTTTCATTCCCGATAAAATCTTGACTTTGCAAAAGAACAGATGTGCCGCTAGGACAAGTGATCAAAATATCCAAATCAAAAATCCATGAATGCTCCATGCTAACACAGACTCCTAGCAGGTCATTAATATCAGTTAAAATTTGGCCGGGCGAAAAATCCGAAAACAATATACTTGTGGAATAACTGGCTCCTGTTCCATCTGGTAAAGGTAAAGAATCAGAACGCGTTCCTGAGGTTTGAAAACTTCCAATTGTTGGATTTACAATGACTTCGTAAATGGAATCGAGTGTTGAGATTCTTGCAGTCAAATCAATCGTATCACCACTACAAACTTCATCGGGAATATCTCCTGCTATTTGAAAATCTGGGAAAGTGGATACTCGAACTCTTTGACTAAGAAAATTTATATTGGTACATCCAAAGGTATCTCGGATGGTTAATTGAATGACATATCCGCCAGGATTATCATATCGTTTATAGACATTTGGTCCAAAACCGGAAGTTCCATCACCAAAATCCCAAGTAAAAGTACTGGTCAAATCTGATTGCTGATAGAGTGTTCCATTTTGAGGATAAAATCCTTCTGCTTCTAATTGAATTCCATCTCCTGGACAGATATCAATATAGCCTGTATCAGCAGGTTCAACTGGAGGATCAGAGTTTAATAATACTAATTCGATGGATTGACAAGCAGGAATACAATTGATGTCCGCACTCCATCCCGCTCCTTCTCCTGTGCCGTCAGAATCAAAAGTTAGGGTCAAACAACCTGTTGGATTTTCAGCTGTAGCTTGTACAATAAAGGGAGCACCTGCATCAAAATTGGCCGCACAAAATAAAGGCATTGCTGAAGGATCGGTTCCATCAAAAAAGCAGAGATTATCACCAGCCATAATTTCAGGAGCAGAAAAAACCAATTGGATGTGTGTTCCACTACTAAAATCTGGACAAATAGTCATGGTGGAATTTTCATTAGGGCCATAACTACCGTCGGCTCCGCCACTATCTAAAAAGAAACCACCACAATCATTGATCTGAATGTTGTCCATGGTATAATTTTGGGCATTTAGCCCCAATGAAATCAATAGTAAAAACAGTATCGGGAGTAATCTTGTCATGATTATATAAGTATTTCCTTTCTAAAAATATCTGTGCAATATTTAATACAGAATTAAAATTTAAATCAAAAAAGCTGTACGCCTGCTTTTCATAAAACACAGGTACAGGCTTTTACCCTAATTTGCTATTAGGTCAATGAAATGTTCGGGATGGGATTTTAAATACTTAACGCTAGGAATACTTCCCTAGGGTTGTGTAAGGTGTTCTCTTAATTTTTGGGAGAACTCTTTTTCGCTATAATACACCAGAATTTTATTGGTGTTGGCAATTGAATAAATAACGGGTTTGTGATAATCGCGTGTGAGATTTTGATCTTTTTCAAGTTGAAGAATATTAATTTTTTCTAAATCAGAAATAATAACGGAGGGATAAGTATTTCCTTTTCTCGGTGCATCTTCAACAACCTGGTAGGCATTATCCAGGTAAAAATTCAGTCTTTTTATGAGAAATGGGTTATTAGTTTTCAGAGCCTCAATATAGGTATTTCCATAGACTTCCACTAATCTTTCATCTGCTTTTAATGATTTTTTTTTACTCGATTGTGCCATTATCAAGCTGGGAGCGAGAAAACAGCAGAACAATAGAAGAAGATATTTCATTTTCATATCTGATTTTGATTATCTAGTAAGTTAATAGGGCAAACGCATCAAAATTATTTTATTCGTTTTATCTGATCATTATTGGAAAAAGTTAATGTGGTTTTCTTCGAACCAACTTTATGTCGCAAGACAATTGCTAAAAAAGTAAGCAAAAACGCTAGAAAATTGAAACTCTCCCGTTTTTGAACGGGATCAGACAGTAAATTTTCAGGCATCCCGCCCTTTAAAACGTGTATATCTTTTGATGCGTTTGCCCTAGTAAGTTAAGAAGCTTGACCTAATTACAAAAATATTCATTTATTGTAAAAGTTCCTTCATTCAAAAAGATTTAATTATCCAATAAGTGACAAAATTGAAAAAAAAAGAAAACGAACATATTTAAACTATTGGTTATCAGCCATTTAAGCCTTTTCATCCTTAAAGCTCATTTTGAAAAATTCAAACATCTGATTTCCAGATTTTTAAAAATGATGATTACGTATTTAA
>CAYTVR010000165.1:0-15533 GCA_964441245.1 uncultured Saprospiraceae bacterium
AATTTTGGGCCACAAGAAGGACTAAAGCATCATGTAGTATTTTATTTACAAAAAGCAAGTGATGGCACGATTTGGATCGCTACCATGTATGGCCATTTGTACTTTGTAAAAGGAGACAAGATTTTGCCCTTTGAAAAAAATCACTTGATTGAAAAATATGGCCAACAGGGAAAGGTGCTATTCGATTTCTATATCGATCCTCATGATGAAACCAAATACATTTATATCATTAATTCTGGCGTTTTGGCCTTCTCTCAAGACAATACTTTTCGATTTTTCAAGCATAGTTCCGCTACGAGTAATAACATCTCTATGATTAGGAATAATCATTGGACATCAGATCGCAGTCCTTTACAATTGAGTACGAAACAGTCAAAAGGAAATAGTTACTTCCCTAAAGGTATTCCCTCCATTAATATGATCATTAATAACATTCAAAGCGACAAAGGGGATAAAAAATTGATTGCTTCTAATATAAGCTATCTTCCCTTTAAGGATTCAGAAGATCTCTTTTTTCATAATATATACCTATTTCATAAAAAAGAAGATGGACTACAATTGGTGGCTCAATCTGATTACGAGATTTATCCCAAATCGATTATTCAGGAAAAAGATGGAACTACATTAATTGGGTGTCAGAAAGGAAATGGTCTAAAAAAATACAAGAGTGGTAAAGATTTAATAGCCAATCACTATGATCAATTCTTACACGGGAAATCCATTTCGCATATCTTTAAAGATTCCAAAAATATGTATTGGGTTTCTACCATTGAGCATGGCGTTTTTTACACCACCAATTTTGAACAAAAAATATTTGATATCTCCACAGGCTTATCCTCTGATCATATTTCTGCTTTAGCATTTAAAAATGAAAATGAACTTTTCGTCGGTCTTCGAGATGGAAATATTTTTGAGCTCAATATCGCAGAAAATAAATTGACCCAATTACCCAAACCAATTGATGGAAATATTATTATTTATGACTTAGTATATGATGAAAAACGAAAGGAATTATGGCCCGCTATTAATACCCTAAATTACTATTATAAAAATGGGACTTGGAGAAAGCTAAAGTACCTGTGGCCTATTACCAACAGCCCTTGGGGATTGGCAGGTAAAAAAATGAGTCAACGCAAAAACAGCTCTCTTATCTGGGGCAATTCACCCACCTACTTCTCTGCAATAAATGTAGAGAAAAAAGAAAAAGAGATGTGTTCAGCAGAACTTGGAATCCTAGAACGGGTTTTTGCAACAGTGCAAAGCTTAGACAATCGCGTTTGGGTTGGAAGTGGAAGAGGTTTGTTGGAGTTTAAGGATAATCAAGTAGTAAAGCCTAGCCCATTTCACTCCGTTTTTGAAACAAGGGTTGAAGATCTTGATGAATTGCAGGATACGACACTAGTACTTGCGACAAAAGGTGAAGGCGTAGTACTTTGGAAAGGAAAGCATATTAAGCAATTTACAAAAGCAAATGGCCTAAGTTCCGATATGATCGAAAACATCCACGTTGATTCATCTGGAAAAATATGGGTGGGTACACTGGAGGGCTTAAGCATCATTACTCCTGTGGATACTGGCCATCAAGTAAAGAGCTATACCATGTGGCATGGGCTTCCGTCAAATGAAATTACAGAAGTGAGTTCAAAAGGCAAACAAGTTTGGGTAGGTACTACGAAGGGATTGATACAATGGAACACACCCAAATCTACCAAAGAAGTACCTCAACCCATTATTGAAAAAGTATTGGTTAATGATGAAGTTATTGCAACAGGAAATAAAGACAAATTCCCTTACCAAGCCAACAACTTCAAATTTCATTTTCTTTCCATCAACTATCGGATGCCAGGTAAAATACCTTATCGCTTTCGCTTAAATCAAAGCACATGGAATTCAACTCAAAACCGTTCTGCCAGTTATACCAAACTTGTTCCAGGCAATTATCTTTTTGAAGTACAATCTCAAACGGAGGATGGAACATGGAGTCCATCTGCGGCTTATCAATTTACCATTCAGTCCCCTTGGTGGGCAAGCTGGTGGTTTCGGGGATTACTCGTTTTAAGTTTTGGGGGATTGGCCACTAGCTGGTACCAGCGTCGAACCAAAAGTCTTCGAAAAGAAAATGCGATGTTACAAGAGATCAACCAATTGGAACGAAAGGCTTTGCAAGCACAAATGAATCCTCATTTCATTTTTAATTCCCTGAACTCTATCCAATATGCTATTTTACAAAAAGATAATGATCATGCAGTCACTTATCTTTCCAGGTTTGCACATTTTACGCGTTGGTTACTCAAGTCTTCTACTGATGGAAAAGTATTGTTACAGGAAGAAATTAATTTCCTGGAAAACTATCTAAGTCTCGAAAAACTACGCTTCAAAAATAGATTTGATTTCGATTTAGAAATAGATGAAAAATTATCCCTTTCCTCTATTTACATTTTACCATTGATGATTCAACCTATCGTAGAAAACGCCATCCAACATGGTATGAAAGGAAAAAATGGTAATGGAAAAATAAAATTGATCTTTAAAGATGCCAAGGACAAAATTCACGTTAGAGTTAGTGATAATGGCAATGGCATTTCTCCAAAAGAAAATAAATCGAGAATTTATCAACCTATGGGGATGTCTATCACAAAACGTCGCCTTGAAGTTTCAGGAGAAGAAATCCCTATGAAATTTGAAACACTAAAGGACAAAGACGGGAATATTAAAGGAACCGAAGTTAGCTTTTTTCTTAAAAAAATATAAACCCTTCTATTAAATATGGATGTATTAAAAACAATAATCATTGATGACGAAGAGGATGCGCGACACATGCTTCAGTTGATGCTCAACAATAACAATTTCGTGGAAGTGATAGGACAAGCAGCTTCTGTTCAAGAAGGAGTGGAATTAATTAAATCTGTAAAACCAATGTTGGTTTTATTAGATATAGAATTGACAGATGGAACTGGTTTTGATATACTCAATCGTTTCCCTGAGGCCGAATTTCAAGTTGTTTTTGTTACTGCTTTTGATGAGTTTGCAATCAAAGCATTTAAGTATAATGCCATTGATTATTTGCTCAAACCTATTAGTCCGCATGAATTAGAACAGGTCATCCAAAAAGTTCTAAAAGGCGTGCAGCCTAATTGGGTACAGCAAGTTGGCAGCTTACTTTCTACCGTTAAAAAGAAAAAAATTGAAAAAATATTATTAGGCACCTCCGAAGGACTCAATGTTATTCAACTATCGGAAATCATTCACATCGAAGCCCAAGGAAGTTATTGTAATATTTATTTAAATAATAAAGAACGAATCATTGTATCTAAAAACATGAAAGAATTGGAAACGCTTTTAGATGCAACAAGCTTCTTTCGTACGCACCAATCTCATATGGTCAATCTTAATTATGTAAAAAAAATCCTCAAAGATGATGGTGGCCTGATCTTACTTCAAGACAATTCTAAGATTCCCCTTTCCAGAAGAAAAAAAGAAGATTTTTTAACTGAACTTATGAGTTTTATTGAGGCTTAAATTTTCTGAATCATAAGGCCTTCTTTTTTTCTTGCTTTCGCTAAATGGGAAGTGCGGTTCGTTTATGATTAGACTTTCGTCAAATTTAGCGAACCTGTCTGACTGGCATTAATTATTTAATAAAGCCAGGCAGGAGCGAAAAATCAAAATGAAAGCAGCATCTTTATGTTGGATTTACCCTTGTCCTGCTAAAAATGCCGCTAAGAAGACATCTTTCTTTCTAGACGAAACGGGAATTTTTTTCCCATTTTTCAGATATATCACCCCCGACTTGTCATACTTATCTATGAATTTGAGGTTCACCATGAAAGACTGATGCGGGCGTGTAAAATTGGCTTCCAAGAGCTGTTCTTCAAACTCTTTTAAGGTTTTGGAGGCTATATATTTTTCATTATGACAATAGAAAGAAGTGTAGCCTTTATCGGATTCGCAATACATTAATTCATCCAAATTGATGACTTGAAAACTATCTTGAAGGGAGAGAATCAACTTTGGCGTTTCATTTTTCCACGCAGCTTTGACGGTTTTAATTTGCTGTCGTTGTTTGGCAATCTGTAGATTTTCTACTTTCTCTAATGCTACTTTTAGTTCTCCTTCATCTACAGGTTTTAGCAAGTAATCAACAGCACCCATCTTTAATGCTTTCAAAGCATATTCTTCATAGGCTGTAATAAAAATCACTTTAAAATTTAAGGGCTCTGCTTGCTCCAAAAAATCGAAAGCAGTTCCATCCACCAAATTAATATCTAGGAAAATCAAATCTGGTTTACAGGCATTGGCCACCACTACAGCATCTTTCACGGTTTCACACTCACCTACCACCTCTACAGTTGTATCTATTGCTGCTAATAAATTCATTAAGCCTTTTCTGATGTAGGCTTTATCCTCTACGATGATTGTTTTCATTCATTTACTTTTTCATGTGTGGTATGACCATGGTTACGATTGTACCTTGCTCATTATATTGCTTTCTGTCTTTGATTGTTATAGAAGCTTTCTTCTTCAAATCTTTGGAAAGAATTTTTAAACGTTCAGAAGTAATAGTGGTCGCTAGGGATTTTTTATGGGGAGTCTCCTTTTCTTTTTTATTTGCAATACCGATCCCATTATCGATAATCGTACAAATTAATTCCTGCTGTTGGTATTTGAGTTGAACATCGATTTTTCTATTTTCTTTTTGACCTTTAAAGCCATGCTCTATCGCATTTTCGATAAAGGGTTGGATTAACATAGGAGGGATTAAAAATTGGGCAGGGTCTAACTCATCAGCTGTCAATACCGAATATTGGTAGGCTTCGGTAACTTCTAGATTTTGAAGTTCCAGATAGTTATTAATGGCCAGCAATTCTTGCTTTAGTGACACCAATTTATCCCGTGAATTTTCTAAGGTGAGCCGAAGTAATCTTGAAAACTTAGAAAGATAAGCATTGGTTTTCCGATCTTCCTTATTCAATATCATACCCTGAAGAACAGAAAGTGAATTGAATATGAAATGAGGCGTCATTTGAGCGCGTAGGAGTTTTTGCTCTGTTATGATATTCTCGCTTTTTGCTTTTTCGTTTCTTAATTTCAAAAAGAAAATAATAGCTCCTAAAATCAAAGCTGTTAATAAAAATCCAATGACCCCTAATAATAAATTACGTTGTGATTTTTCCAAATTTAGCGTGGTGGTTTGCACCTCCTTCGTAAGTTTTATCTCTCGGTCAGCAGCCTGAGAAAGCTCTTTTTCATACTTGTACTCATATTCTAGCGCCGTTATCTTTTCAATGGTTTCTTTATTAAAAATGCTGTCACTTAACAGTTTATATTTTTCATGATTCTCAAGTGCCTTCTCAGGGTTGTTAGTCGCTTTATAAATGGTATGTAGAAATCCAGCAGCTTTTTGCTGCTCAGGTAACAAGGCTAAATCATTTGTAATTTGTTGGCTTTGCTCAATGTATGAAATTGCTTTTGGGTATTGTTTATTGTAGATATAGGTTTCAGCAATTCCCAAATAACTATTAGCCAAAATTTGCTGATTATTAGTTTCCTGACTTCCCTGCATGGCTTTGGTGAAATAGCTACGAGCTACTAAAGGATTCTTCAATACCAAGTGAACCTTTCCAATCTTATTTTGGACAGTAGCAATCTGTTTTAAGTTATTTATTTCTTTACTGATATCAAGTGAAGTGATGAAATATTTTAGCGCATTTTCAAAATCACTTTTAGCAAAGTAAATATTTCCAATATTGGAATTATTATTAACAATATTGTTTTTGTCTCCCGTTTGTACCGCGTATTTCAACGATCTTTCAAAAAAGGCTAATGCATTATCATACTTCTGCATCGCAAAGTTGACCTCTCCCAAACTATTGAGTGTATAAGTCAACCCGATGTAATCAGCTGCTTTTTCTCTGAAGTTTAATGCCTTGTAAAAACATACTAAAGCTAGTGGATAATTCCCTTGTACTTGGTAGACAGCTCCTAAGTTGGTATTAACGTAAGCGATTCCCTCTTCATCTCCTATTTCATTACTTAGCTCCAAGGCATGTTGATACCTAGAAATGGCTTCATCATAATTGCCAAGCTCATCTTGTACATTTCCTATATTGATTTGGCAGGTAGCAATCCCTTGTTTATTTCCTAATGATTGATAGATTTCTGCAGCTTGCTGATAGGAAATCATAGCTTCTTCATATTTTGAAAGGTGGTAATGATTGATTCCCATACCGATATAAACTCTTGCAGCCCCTTCTTTGTCGCTTATAAGTTTATAGTTTGCCAATGATTCTTCTAAAAAATCTAAACTTTTGGTGTAATTGGATTGGATGTTTTCGAGTCTAGCTAATAAACGGAATACATTTCCTTTACCTGCTGTATAAGCTAAGTCAATACTTAATTCTTTTGCTTTCGTAAGAAAGGTTCTAGTTGAATCCAAATCAATTCTAAAATACGCATTGGCAATATCAAGCTGTAAATTAACCCTATTACTATCTTTTAGCGCGTAATTAGATAACTCGTTTTTCAAACTATCAATATTCGCTTCCTGCGCGAAAATACTTGTAATCGAAAACGATAAACAAACAATGAGAATACAGAAAGAGCGAAAGACTTCTATAAATAGGATTACTGACGTATTTACTTTATCATAAATCATAGATTCAATTTGCAGAAATAATAGGAACCCGAAATATACAATAACTTACTAAAACCATCAGCACCAGAGTAACAGGGAGGCATTTCCTTTTTTCGCTTTCGCTAAATAAATCAAATTTAAAATAGACAACAATATAGAATCAAGAAGATCCAATTGAGGGAAAATTCATATGAGCCTTTTGGTAAATAGATTATTTATTTGGATGACAAATTTATAGAAATTAAACATAAAAAAACCACCAATCCATTTCCGATTGGATTGAGTTAATAAGCGTAATGACTGAGGCAATATTCGTAGGTAAAATGAGGAATATATAGCCTTTTTTAATGTAAATTTTATCCTCTACTATTGAAGAACAAGGCTTTGAAAAATACTGGCATGATTTATTGAAAGATTAGATATCAAAGTTGGAAACAATCAAATGAATGAAATAACTAAAGAATCAATTATAAATTTATGTCAATAAAAATAAGAAGAAAATTCACCTTTCATCTAGCAGTATATCTAGCCTTTGGATTTTTAGCTTGCAACTCAAATTCAAACACAAAAGATAAACCTACGCTCGAAGCTACCTTAATAAATGATAACCAAGTCATCGAAAAAGTACAAGCCATCTCAACGCCACCGTCTAAAGCAACTAAGCCAGTAGACACTCCTCCAACAGAAAACCATGGCGAGGAAGGCCATGATCCAATCCCCACAAAACTCACCAGTAATTTAAGACCTGATCAATCCCTTTCATTAAATATGGAATACAGGGACACCCTTGCATTTTCATTCTATGATGATGATTATGACTACTGGTTCTTAAATGGAAAAAAAGATGGAAAGCCAGTATCACTGATTTATAATTGGGATCATACGGAAAATGAAAAGTATCAATTCAAAGAAGGAGATATCATAGTTGTCCAATGGATAATGGATCGTATTTCCCAAGCTGGTGATGAAGAGATCGTTGATTACAGAGAAAGAGCCCTATCGGCAGAAATAGTCAAAAACATATAATTAAAGGTAATTTCATAACTTCTAATCCTCTCTATTTATTAATTCAATAAGATTAAACTTTTCATTCAAAAGGGGAAGTGCTATTTCTCCTAGATTAGTTTGTATTTCAGTAATACAAATATCATCGTACGCCTCTCCTTCATAATAGGTTTTCGGTATTAAAGTAATCACGTCATTTGTTTTAAAAATGGAATGAATGGTTAGCTCTTGAACTAGTGGGGTATCCATTAAAGTAAGCGTTTGTATGTGCTCATCATTGACATATATTTCCATCTCCTTGACCTTTCCATTTTTTCGAAAAAGTTCTTCTGATTTTGCATATCCATTAATTAAACTTATTCGAATAGGGTACATAATAATTTCATTAGCTGCTAGCAAATTCTTATTAGAATATTTACCATCAAGGAATGAATTGTCCATATCAAGTTGCAAACTGATTTTCACATCAGACTCTTTTTTAAAAGCATAGGCCGTTAAATATCGAGTGTCTGATAAATTAGAAACAGGATATTTTTTATTTTGAAAACTAGAAGTGATTTTAAAATATAAGTTTTCAGTAAAAGATAAATCGGTATTGGAGCAACATCTACCAAATAATTTCTCAGACCAAGTCGTATAATCTCCTGTTTTTTCTTCTTGGTAAAAATCAAAAATGGAAGACAATTCTCCATCCATGTATCGTTTAATTTCGTCAATACTTACCGAATCAATTTTCACATTATTATGTACTGGTTTTTGCTTGTTGTTCTCATTAAGGATAATTTCATGATTAATTGTTCGACCAATACCATCAAAACTATCTGTCCAAATTTCGTAATTGATGGTATCAATTTCTTCTTCATTTATTTCGGTATTGATTTTTTCATTATTACTGGAATTACAATTTAGGAATACTCCTAAAAATATTACTGTACAAATTATTTTATTAATCATTCAACGTTTTAATTTAAGTATCAATAAAACTGTCAATATCAAACCCAAAAGAGCAAGAAACCCATATGCATCTTTAGCCTGTTCATGATAGACAAGTCCTTCTTCAGCGGAGAAGAATACTCCTTCAGAATTATAATCAAGGCTATTTCTTTGTATAAAAATCCATAAAAAGAGAGAAGTAATCAATCCTATAATGAATGTCAGTATGTAGAGTATAAGTTTTATTTTTTTTGCTAACATTCTACTTTACCTGTTTGAAGATGAATAGTTCTACCCTTAGCATACCATACTTGATTATTTTCTATGTCCCACCTTACATAAAGGCTATCTTTAAAAATAGAACAGTCGCTATTGCTCCTAGTTTTACCAATTACCTTTCCATTCGCATTTTTCAGAATAACTTCTATTGTAGGATTCCCTCCATCTCCTGGCATTGTCATACTAAAAGGATTTGGAGTTAACATTCTTACCACCAATTCATATTTGCTATTAGGACTTTGATATGTATCCAAAAGGAAAACGGAGTCATAAAAGTATATCCCAGCCATAATTCCAATTAGGATAACCGTAAATATTATTTTGAAAATAATTCTTTTCATATTTTTAATATAAGGTAGGGGGAGCAGGGAATCCAAAGACTTCTCCTAAATGGACTTATTTTTTTCGTAATTGAATTTTATAATACGTTTTTTCGATTTTCAAGAAAATGGTATAATTATCTGTCCAAAAATATTCTTCCATATAATCAACAGGTATAATACTTGAAATATTGAATAGGTATTCTGGAGGAGCATTTGGGTTATTTTTTTCTAAAAAATGAACGTTTGATTGTCCATTATAATATCCATTTAAACGAAAGGTGTTTTGGGGTGATAGTAAATAATAATCAGGATTTCCTATACGGTTAATATCATCTTCTCCTGTTTTTAAGTTTATCAAATATTCAGAAGAATGACCGCACTCTAATAGTAAATAATGATACCTTGGATAGTATGCCGTGATACCACATTCTTCGGCTAAAAAATCAACAAATTCTTTTCCATTATCTGATTTAATTTTCTTTATAATATAAGAATCATATTCATCGTAAGACCCTGTTAATTGTTCGTTTAAAATACTTTCTATTTTTGGAATATCAGTAATTTTTTCAATTGTAGGAATGCTTTCCTTATAATTTAATTCTTCCTGAAAATCTTCTTTTGAAATTTCATCAAAGACTATTTCATAATCATTTGTAGTTACCTCTATATGTCTTTTTGCAAAAGCACCAAAAACGTATCCTAGTTGTTGTAAAGAATCTTTCACCGCTATTTCTAACCAATAATTTTTCAAATATTTTCCATTATCAAATACTGATGTGGAGTCTATCCCAGTCCCGTAAGACAAATAATCAAAAACACTTAAATTAGGAACAGATTTTACAACTTGGCTTTTTGTTGTTGGCTCTTTACGAATCCTAATTCCGGAGGGTGTTTTTATAATCACTTGATTTTTAATGGCTTTAAACCCTTGGTTAGTAATGGAGTATTTCTTTCTTACATACTCAGGATTGTTATAGATATTTTGAATAGTTGTTGTAAGAATATTATAGTCTACGTAAGAATGGACTTCGTAAAAACCTTCATCATTCGTATAAGCCGTTTGTTCTAATCTATCTATTACATTTAAAGATTGATCTAGAAGTAGCGCAAAATGAGTGTCTTCGGAAATCCAATATTTTGATAAAAAAAGTACAGTTAAATTATTTATTTCATATTTCCCTGTTATGTAATATTCCCCATTTTCTAAAAGTTCAAGATTTAATTTTTTTAAAACTTGTGTTTCACTATTTATAGAAAGCCTGTGTTTTTCATCTGCTTTATCAAAATAATTAAAAGGTGAATAATATTCATTTACGAGCGACACTTCATCAATAATATGCTCTAATTTCTTTTGTCCAAAACCAAATTGATATTGAAAAAGGAGTAATAGTATTAATCCTTTTTTCATCAGTTCAATAATATTTCGTGCAAGTGATTTTAAGTCATCAAATTCACATCGATTTGCTTCTTTTTTAATTTCTTCGATTGTCATTTCGGTTAGCTTATTAAATGCTCAGAATCTCAATTTTACTATCTATTGTAATTGAAAAATGATGAATAAAAGCTCATTAAATGATAGCAAGATAAACTTGGAATTAAGAGAAGTGATAAAAAAAATTTAGAGAATTTGGTTTTATTAATTAAACAGTCAGCCTAAGGTGGGTACTTCAATTTTACATTGTGAAAATTTATATGTTTTTAAACAAAAACTCCTCCAAAACACTGAATCTTTACTTCGTTATTTCTAAAAATAAATTTCACAGTTTCACTAATTTGATGTATAATTGCACTATTAAAACCAAACAAACATAATCAAATTAGTTAAAAATATATGAAAATTCTCCACCTATCAGATACTCATCTCGGCTACAATGATTTAGACAAGGTCAATAGCAAAGGCGTCAATGTAAGAGAGCAGGATTTTTATGACGCTTTCGCTAAATGTATTGATGAAGCCATCGCCCAAAAAGTAGATGTCGTCATTCATTCAGGTGATTTTTTTCATCGCCCCTCCCCTCCCAATCGGCCTATGATTTTTGCCTTGCAGCAATTAAGTCGATTGTCTCAAGAAGACATTCCTTTCGTCGTCATCGCAGGTAACCATGAGACACCCAAGACGATTTATACCAGCCCAATTTTAGAAGCTTTTCAAACACTTCCAAATGTACACCCAATGTTTGGCCAATATTATGAGCAGGTGACTTTGGGAGATTTGGTTGTACATGGCCTTCCTCATATCAATGATGAAAGAAAACTATTGGAAGAGATGGATAAGATTGCAGCTGTAGAAGGAAAGTTTAATATCATCATGCTTCATACCTCTATTGGGAAGGAATATATCATGGACGAATATGGAGAACAACTCTATCCACCTGAACGTATTGAAGTGCTCGATCAGTTTGATTTTGTTGCTTTAGGACACTGGCACAATTATCAAAAAGTATCCAAACTCAAAGCAGGATGGTACAGCGGCTCCACCGAACGAATGAGCGAAACCGAAATTGGAAAAGAAAAAGGCTTTTGCATTTTAAACTTAGAAAAAGACAAAGCCACCGAACCTGAATTTATTTCCATTCCTACTCGTCCATGGCACAAAGTAACAATCAAAAACTGCCAAGACAAAACCACTCCCCTGATAGAAGAAGAAATTCTCAATCAAGTCAAATCTTTGGAAACCGAAGGAGCTATCATCACGATTGTATTTGATAAAATCAAACCACTTCAATCTATTAGCCTGAGCAATCGACATTTACAGTCGCTTATTCCTGATGTGTTGCACTTGCATTTTAAGCGGCATTTTATTCATGAGTCTAATTCGGCTTTCGCCAAATTATCAGAGCAAACAGAAAGCATGGAAGAACTCATCAGTGCTTTCATTGAAAAAAATACAGACGACCCAATTAAAGGTCAAACCCTAAGCAAAAAAGCGCGCTACTATTATAACCTTTACCAAACTGGAGAATACCGCAACCGATGATTTTAAAAACCCTCTCATTAAAAAACTTCAAGCAATACAACGAATTGGAATTGGACTTCCAAGAAGGCCTAGTCGGTATCGTTGGTAAAAATGGTTCTGGTAAATCCAGCATCTTCGAAGGGATTCTTTTGTGTCTTTTCGGTTCAAATAATACAGATAAAGAATTTTACAAAAGTAGTTGGGCTGGCCCAAAAGATCCTGTTGAATTGCAACTTAGTTTTGAACTTAATCAAAAGCATTATCAAATTATTCGTTCCTTTCGAGGAAAGGTAATGACGCATAAAGCAGAACTATTTGATCACCAAGACCAACAGATAGCAACAGGCGCTAATACCGTCAATCAACAAGTGACAGAACTACTAGGCATGGATAAGGAAGCCTTTACTCGCTCTGTTTTTTCAGGTCAAAAAGAATTGGGGATCATTTCGGGTACTACTGGCGAAGAGCGAAAGAAGATGGTACGTAAAATGGTTGGCCTAGACCAATTAGATCACATTCAAAAGATAATTCGAGAGGATCGAAATCATGTTAGAAAGCATATTCAATTTCAAGTAGAAGCCTTAATAGATACGGAAGCTATAAAAGGCATTCAAGAAGAAGTGAAAAGTACGAAGAAAGATTTGACGAAAGTCAAAAAGGAATTAGAGCAAAAGTCTAAAAAGCTGGAAAAAGCGATTCAAGTTTATCAAAAAGCGAAAACCATTTTTGATGATCAGTTGCATAAACAGCAAGCCTTTCAAGTCATTCAAACTAAACTAGCCAAGTACCAAGAACATGTCCTGAATTTTGAAGAGCGGGAACAATCGCTAAAGGAAGAAATCAAAGAACTGGAACAACTTCAAACGCAATTGAAAGCCAAAGCGCCTGAAATAAAGGAGTACGAAAAACAAGAAAAAAAGAAAGCGCAATTAGAAAAAGATAAAGCTAAGTTTGATGAGTTGAAAAATTTGGAAGCGCAACAAGAACGTTTTCAAACTGGATTAACTAGCATCAAAGAACAAATTTCAACACTTGAAAAAAGCATAAAAACGCTCCCTCAAAAACAAAAAGAGCTCGAAGTTCAAACACAACATTTAAGCAAAAGTCAAACGCTATCCAAAGCATGGAGTGAAGAACAGCTCCAATTACAAAACGACTTAGGGGCCATAGAAGGTCGAATAAAAGAACGCGCACAAAACATCCAACAAATTCAAACAGTGGGCAAAGATGCCGACTGCCCAACTTGTTTTCGTCCATTAGCAGAAGTATATGATTCCACAATCAAAAACTTAGAAAAAGAAATCCAACAATACGAAACAGCGGAAAAGAAAAAAATTGAAACAAGTCTTGCTGTTCTTGAGAAAAAAATATTTAGCGAAAGCGAAAAACAAGAAAAAACACAAAAAGAAATCACTACCCTTTCTTCGGAAATAGATCGGCTGGAAGAAGATCAAAAGGAATTGAAAGAGCAGCAAGAAAGATTGATCAATGGAGAAAAGCATTTGCAGGAAACTGCTAAAACAATTAAAGCTTTAGGTAAAATAAATTTCGATCAAGCGGTTTTCGATCAACTGAGTGAAGCCATCGAAAATGGTAAAGAACAATACATCGAATACCGTACACAACTCAATCGGGTAACCGAAATCAAAAACAAAAAAGTCGAAGCCAAAGAATTAAAAGAACGAATTGTCAACGGCCAAAAAGTAATCAAGGAACAACAATCCGCTATCAAAAAAATAAAATATTCAGAAGAACAATTTCACCAAACTAGAGCAGACCAAGGCGAAAAAGAAACGGCCAAAAACGAGCTTCAAGGCGAAGTAGAAGAACAAAAAAGGTTACTCCTAATAACTCAAAACAGCTTAGAAAAATTAGAGCAACAAATCACACAACACGAAAAAGCACTAGACGCCATTAAGGAGAAAAAAGAATCGCAACAAGAATTAGATGAATTGGACGGATTGTTTTCTGCCTTTAAAACTTACATTTTAGAAAAGGTAAGACCGACTATTTCCAATGAAGCCAGCCAGCTCTTTGAACGTATTACGAATGGCCGTTATGAAGGCATTGAGGTTGATGACAATTTTGAATTCCACATCTTTGAGAATGGCAACTCCTACCCTATTACCCGATTTTCAGGTGGTGAAGTGGATTTGGCTAATTTGTGTTTGCGCATTGGAATTAGTAAAGCCATTTCGGAACTATCGGGTCGAGGAACATCCTTAGGGTTTTTGGGTTTTGACGAAGTATTTGGAAGCCAGGATGAAGATCGAAGATTCGGTATCCTCCACGCCCTCGAACACCTCCGCGAAAAGTACCGACAAATCTACATCATCTCTCACGTCAACTCCGTCAAGGAACACTTCCCTGCCATCCTTCAAATTCACAAAACGCATCAAGGGAGTACTGCGTATTGGCAGTGAGCAGATCTGCGGATTATTTGATGTGCGGATGTGCAGATGCTGTTCTATCGTGTTCTGCTTCTTCTGTTTTAGCTGGTACTTGTTTTTCAAATTCATTTAGAAATAGAACAGATAATTGAGCTAGCTCTTGTTTTAAAAAAACGCCTAAGAAGCAGAACACGTTAAAACTGCATCTGCACATCATCCAATCTACACATCTACACATCTGCACATTCGCACATCAAATAATCTGCACATCTAAGATTTTTTGGTACAAAGTTTGGCTTATAACTTACCTATAGAAACTTCCTACAACAAGCTTTCACAACAATTGTAAACTTGAGAAAACTATAATCCCATGGAAGCAATTTTAGATTTTTTAGTGATGCTTTCTTGTGCCATTATAATTACCGCACGAATAAAAAGCATACGGAGTCAGACTAAAAAAAGCTAATCGAAATTCGATTAGCTTTTTTCGCTTTATACTTGTTTTGAAAAAATCTGATGTTATTTCACTCCATTAATTAATCACTTACCTTTGAATTTACTTTTTCCAAAACCACTCTTCCAGGGTAAGTCGCTAAGGCTTGTTCTAAACAATCCATAGCTCGATTGAGATCATTGGTATTGAGTACGTAAGCCATTCTGACTTCTTGCTCTCCCAAGCCTTCTGTCGCATAAAATCCTTCTCCAGGAGCTAACATTAGCGTCTCTCCATTATGGTCAAAATCCTCTAATAGCCATTGGCAAAATTTGTCACCGTTATCAATTGGTAATTTAGCGAAAGCGTAAAAAGCACCACCTGGTCGGTAATTGACCACGCCCTCCATTTGGCGTAAGCGTTCAAAAACAACATCACGTCGACGCTGATACTCTTCAATGGTTTCTTCCATGTAAGAAGGATCGATATCTAAAGTAGCCTCGGCCAAAACTTGCTCAAAGCCTGGAGGACTCAATCGCAGTTTGGCATATTTGGTAACCGACTCAATCACATCTGTATT
>CAYTVR010000166.1:0-15526 GCA_964441245.1 uncultured Saprospiraceae bacterium
GTTCTACGTTTTTTAATAAACTAGCGGTATAGGATATTAAACTTTTGTTGATAGATTTTTGACTGTTGCTGCCTGCTATTGTTATTATTTTTTTCATGATGTTTAAGATTTAAAATTGTTTATAAAGTATTGCGGTAATACAAACCGAAAGATGATTTTTCTTTAGGTTTCTGTCCATATTGGTCAAAGTCCAAACCAACACCAAATTGATGTCCCCTGAATGAGGCACCTACACGTAGTTGATGAAAACTTCTTGCATGCCTCTTGAATTCATCCCATACGGTTAAAAACTGTCCGTTTAACCAAAAAGAAATTTTATCATTTATTGGTGTGTTGAACTGAAGCTGCGCAAACGCTTCAGCATAGCTGTCATTCGTTTGTTCGGAATGAGCAATGGTAGGAATAACTACAAATAATATGCGTGAATTTTTCAGTGTGAACTTAACTGAGAAACGTTCTGAATAACCAGAAAAACTATTATAATATATGGATGGTCCTAATGATATATGCTTGTTAATATTCCAGAAAAGTGTTGGTTGTACACCTACCTCATCAAAGCCTTGGTTTTCTTCATCTTTAAATTTCTGAAAGAAAGCCAGTGTATTAATACTAAACGTCTCACTCTTATTAATACTATAACTAGAGTATAATGTAAAATCTGTTTTATCAAAACCAGCAAACAGTTCTACTTGTGTGAATTGTGCCAGCAAATAATTTGCAAAGCAAAAGGTTAAAAACGAGGTGATGAGTATTATTTTTTTCATGCTTCAAAGTTCCGATGGAAGCACATGAAAAAAAATGAACTAGTTTAAGACTTTTGGGTTCTGTTAACTTTAGTAATAATTTTACTCATGAATTCTGGAGTAATGCCAATATAACCTGCTAGGTCTTTCTGAGTAATTCTATTGACAATTTTTGGATATTTCTTTTTGAAGGCAATATATCTTTCCTCAGCAGTTAAGGAGATGCCATGGTTGGAACGTTGGATATAACTTATAAGTGACTTTTGATATAGTATGCGATAAAACCTTTCGAATTTTGGTATTTCCTGAAAAAGTAAATCATAATTTACTCTAGAGATACCTAATAATTCTGAATGCTCCGTAGCTTTAATAAAATAACGTGTAGGTTCTTTGGTCATAAAGCTAGCCATATCACCAGTCCAATAATCTTCTACTGCAAACATGGAAATGTGAGATGTACCATCTTCATCTAATGTATAAACCTTTAAGCAACCTTTTATTATAAAATACTCATATTTAGTAATTTCACCTGCTTGCATTAAAAATGCCTTCTTTTTAACTTTTATTTCCGTAAGTAAGGAGAGGTATTTTTGCTTTTCTAACTCGGTTAAATCAATAAACCTAGCTATGTTATTAAGAATTAGAGTCTGTGATTTTTTGTAGTTCAATATAGGCTTAGTTTAATTTAGTTGACTTTTCTATTGGCCATTTTCTTAAATTATTGCCAACTCAAATATATGAGCAAGTTCGTTTCAAATATAAAAGTAAAATCTTAAATTGCGAAGGATACAAGAGGAAGAAGATTATTGAACTTAAAAATGGGGTTTAATAAAATAGCAAATACAAGCCATGCACATTGACCATTACCCACAAATAATAAACACAAATCAATAAATGATTAAAGAGCATGTCAGCAACCCCAAAACCTTCAGTATGCCGAAAAAATCCGTCAGCTAACCAAGTGCAAAGCGTTCATATCGGCGATACGCCGTTTGCACAGAGCGTTGGATGTAATTCCCCTATACCAAGAAAATGGAATTAATTTAAGAAGCTAACGATTACTAGCAAAATCAAGAAAATAAATTATATTTAGTTCTAATTTTATAAGTAATTGATTTTCAAAAATCATTCATACCCTTAGTCAGAATTAAAAAATAAAAATGAGAATATTTTATATAATAATATTGTTTTTGTTTTCTTGTTCAAATAAAACAGATACTAGAATAGTAAAAATTGATTCTATTTTAACATTACTACAAAAGGAAAACAGTTTCAATGGAAATATACTCATTGCTGAAAAGGGAAAAATTATTTATAAAAAATCCTTTGGATACGCTGATTTTGAAAAAAAGAATACTTTAAATGGCAATAACATTTTTAACATTGCTTCGGTTTCCAAATTGTTCACAGTCGTAAGTATATTGATACTTGAAGAGGAACAAAAACTAAATCTAAATGATAAAATCACAAAATACATTCCTAAGTTCCCCCACAAAAATATTACAATTAAAAATTTACTGACCCATACTTCTGGTCTACTAAGAATGCAAAGCCAACCCTTTAGAAAACTAATTGAGAAAAAAGGGCTTAATAATATACAAATTAAAGATAAGTATATAGGTTCAGAACCCAAATTACATTTCGAAGCAGGGACAAATTATTTTTATTCAAATACAAACTATATGTTTCTTGCTTTAATAATTGAACATGCATCTAGTCAAGAGTATAATCAATTTTTAAAAACGAAAATTTTTGAAAAGACTGGAATGAATGAAACTTTTTTAAGAAAAAAAAGGGTACCAAAACAATATAAAAATAGGATAGTTTCAAATTATATTAAACCCAAATGGCTATCTGATGATTTCCAAAACGTTGATAATCTAGAAGCAAAAATTAGTGACGATTTAACCTTTGGCAATGACTATGGAGCTAGTTCTATTTATACAACAACGAGTGACATGTTTAAATTTCATACCGCTCTCCAAAATGGTATGTTGCTCAAACCTTTTTCATTAGAAAAAATGTATAAACCAAATCATCTCTATAATAATAAAGAATATACTATTGATTCAAATTCTAATTATCCATCTTTAAGAACCTTAGGATGGTGTATCACTAAAGATAATTCCAATATTATTTACCACGCAGGAGGTATTTTAGGAGGAAGAAGTTTCTTCATCAGGAATATTGAGAAAGACCAATGCATTATCATTCTTACAAATAACCAGGAGACGGGACGGAATAATTTCACTTTTCCAATGAAAATACTTGGTAAAGAAAATTATGATTTAGATCATTTATCATTGCCAAAATTATTCTCAAAAACATATGTAGAAAATGGAATTAAGCCTGCCATAGAAAAATATAAAAAATTAAAAAATAATGAAAAACATATTCAGTTTGTTGATTGGGACTTTGAAGAAATAGGACAAGAATTAATGGATAAAAAAGATTTCCAATCAGCAATCAAATTATATGAGTTATACACAGAAGCATACCCTCAAGACGAATATTCTTGGTCATTATTAGCAGATGCTTGTTATTCAAATAACAGTAAGGCAAAAGCATTAGAAAACTATCAAAAATCACTTGTAATCAACCCGGAACATAAACATGCTAAAGAAATGATTAATAAATTAAAATGAAGAAATAATAACTACACACAAAGTCTAAAACGTTCATAGCTCCCATTCGGTCGCCACAGCGGATATGCTAACTGCTGACTAACATAATTTATTTGGGATACATCTTTTCGAAACACACCAAATAAATATGGTCAACCATTAAATTTAAGTAAAACACTAAATGTCTTCACTTTCCAACATTATCAATTATTTAAAATCTTGCTACCAGGTCGATTTTAAGGCAATTAGTATTTTCAATTTTTTTGGTAAAAAAGTAGAAGATCAATTGATTTTGGAGAGTGCAGAATTATTGAGTGGAAAGTTGATACAATATCCCGTTGATTCCATTTGGGGAGCACAAATGGAACAACAACTAGCGCTTCATTCTCAAGAAAAAGCCTTGTATGCTGGCGCTTTTTTCCTTAACGGAAAAATGAACGTAATTGGAAAAGCACAAAAAGTACTGGCTCCATTATACATTTACCCTGTCAATCTTTTAAAAGAAAACGATGTTTATTACCTCAGCATTGAAGAAGAAAACGCCGTCATCAATCCCGTTTTTGTAGACTTCATTAAAAGTCAAATTAGCGAAACAGATTTTCATTATGATGATCTGGAATCAGCCTTACCTAAAGGTTTTATTCGCTTCGATGAAGCCCACCAAATTGAAGAAACCTTAGGTCAATTCATTCCCGATCTTGATCTTTCCAAACTAGATGACTTTCCTGAACTATTGACTAAAAATGAATTATCCACTATTTATAAAAAACGAAATAATAGCAATACCCTATCCTTGCTCCCGTCTATCGGAATTGGTTTTATGCAAAAACCTTCTGGCTCAAGAGGAATTTTAAATGAGTTAGAAAAAATGTCTATTGACCAAGATTATTCGGCTGTCATCCGAGATTTATTTTTTACGCCAAGTATTCAAAAAACATCCACTCCATCTAGAAAAATATTAAGTCCAGTCACACTTAGTAAAAGCCAACTAGATATATTTGACTCTTACGAAAAACATAGAACTTCTTTGGTCATCGGCCCACCGGGCACTGGAAAATCTTTTACCATCGCTGCGCTTGCTGTTGAATTAATTAGTCGAGGACAATCCGTTTTGATTGCTTCTAAAAATAATCAAGCCGGAGCAGTCATCGCTCATAAAATTGAACAAGACTTTGGCCTAAAAGGGGTCGTGATTAAAACCAAAAGTCAAACTTACCGCAGGGTATTAGAAAAAAGATTGAATAATATTTTTTATGGCATCGAAGTGCAAAAAGTAGATCGCCAACAAATCCAATTGATGGAAAATGAAGTCCATGGTTTATATGAGGAAATGACGGACCTGGAAAATATTTTGCAAAAACGAGAAAGGGAAGAATTAGAATGGGGTACTTTTTTTTATCATTATAAAAACAATTTTTTTCAACGTTTTCGCAAACGACTTATCGAATATAAAATTTATTCTCGTTCCTATGTTTGGCAACTAATGAAACGATTAAACGGAGTCACCAAAATATTTCAAAAAAGAACAAAAATTCTTATCCGTAAAAAATTCGATTTTTTCTTATACAAAGCTTTGAGCAATCATCGACAACAAATGCAATCTTTATTACATGCACTACAATCGGATAGTGGCAATTTAATGCAATCGCATTTTGAAAAAACCAACTTTAATGTGATCCTTCATGCCCTACCTGCTTGGATCGTCAATGCTAGCAATGTACATAAATCTCTTCCGCTTCAAAAGGAATTA
This sequence comes from uncultured Saprospiraceae bacterium, assembly GCA_964441245.1. Lineage (GTDB taxonomy): Bacteria > Bacteroidota > Bacteroidia > Chitinophagales > Saprospiraceae > JALZUU01. The sequence goes on from CAYTVR010000166.1 coordinate 5,118, forward strand.
TTTGATGTTGTGATCATCGATGAAGCGACTCAATGTGATATCGCCAGTTCCCTTCCTTTATTGCAAAGAGCTCGTAAAGCCATCATCGTAGGTGATCCCAAACAATTGCGCCACATCTCTTTTCTTTCCAAAACTCAACAACAACAATTTTTAGAAAAAAACGAACTCGCTAGTTTTTCAAATACTAAAATCAATTATCGTAAAAATAGTTTACTCGACTTAGTTTCTGAATCTATTCCAAGTCAAGACCAAGTTCATTTTCTAGATGAACATTATAGAAGCATGCCTGACATCATTGGTTTTAGCAACCAAAATTTTTATCAAAATAGATTAAAAATTATGACTGCGACGCCAGTCACTTTAAAGGAAAAAAATGTTGTCGTGCATCAGATAGCAGGACAACGAAATCCTAAAGGTTACAATGAACAGGAAGCAGATAAAATCATTACGATGGTCAATAATATTATAGAAAAAGAAAAAAAACTATCTAAAAATCTTTGTCAAAGCATTGGCATTCTTTCTCCATTTCGACCGCAAGTGAATCACATCAAAAGTAAAATTCGTAAATTGGTGGATCTGAAACATTTCAAACGTCATCAAATTTTGATTGGTACACCATTTCAATTTCAGGGAGAAGAAAAAGATGTTATGATGATTTCATTTGTAGTGGATGATCAAGCACATCCTTCCACCTATTTGTACCTCAACAGACCCGATGTTTTTAATGTCAGTATAACACGCGCTCGATCTTTGCAACATCTTTTCACGTCAGTGACTTTGGATCAATTGAATCCTAAATATCTTTTTACAAAATACATACAAGAAGCGGCTTCCAATACCTTTTACGAAATCGATCGTTCCAACTATGAAGAAGCCGATGATTTTCTAGAAGAGGTCGTCGGAGTATTACAAAAATGGAAAATAAATCAAATTTATAAATCCTATCCCATTGCTGGAATAGAGATTGATATTGTTGTCATTCATTTAGGTCTTACTTATTGTATTGACTTAATCGGTTTCCCAGGACAGCATCAAGATTCTTTTCCTATCCAACGTTGGAAAATCTTAGATCGAATGGGTGTCAAAACTTTTTCTTTGCCTTACAGTTCTTGGCATATCCAAAAAAAGAAAAGCATGGCGGCTTTAAAGAAATTTCTCTTTCCCAAAAAATAACCTTCTTCGACAAATCCTGTATGTGCTCATGTATGGACATTCATAAATGTGATTAAAAAACACCCCGAGGAAGTGTTAAATTTCTATTTTGAATGTCTATACACACCTGATTTATCAAAGAACCAAAAATAAAAAGGCGACACGCTTATTCGTTAGATTAAATTGCTAAACACTTACCAAAAGAAGCCTAAAAAAATCAAATATTCTTCTTACATTTAGCACGAATACCAACATAAAAAAACACATGTCTGAACAAACTATAAAAGTCCGTTCTAAAAATCTAGAAGGCGCCGAAGTTTCTTGGTTTGCACCCATTTGTAACGGAGATGATGAATATTTAAGCAAACATGACTTACGATACAAAAGCGATTGGTCCAACACCTCCAATGTATTATTAACAGCCGATCGATTGGGTTATCGAAATATCCTATGTCCATCTTCTTATCAAGTCGGACAAGATACCATGACTTTTGCATCAGCAGTTGCACCACTTACTCAAAATATTAATCTTTTGACCGCCATTCGTTGTGGGGAAGTCCATCCGCCAATGTTAGGTAGAGCCATTGCGACTTTGGATCATATCCTAAAAGGACGATTGACCATCAATATTATTTCTTCTAACCTTCCGGGAACAGAACTGAGTTCCGCAGAAAGATATCAACGGTCTCGCGAAGTCATTGAAATTCTCAAACAAGGATGGACACAAGATCATATTAATTTTAAAGGTGAATTTTATAACATACAGTTGCCGACTACTGAACCACTCAAAACATATCAACAAAACGGAGGTCCTTTATTGTATTTTGGAGGCTACTCTCCTCCCGGTGTTGACCTTTGCGCGGAGCATTGTGATGTCTACTTGATGTGGCCAGAAACAGAAGAAAAAATTCAAGGCTTGATGCAAAACATGAGCGAGAAAGCGGCTGGATATAATCGTGAAGTGGACTTTGGATTAAGAGTCCATGTCATCGTCAGAGAAACAGAATCAGAGGCAAAGGCTGCAGCCAAAAAACTCATGTCTTTTGTGGACGATCAACGCGGAGAAGAAATTCGACTACGAGCACAAGATGGAAAATCTTATGGTGTTTCTCGTCAAACCTCTATGCGTGAACAAGCAGATGACGATGGCTTTGTAGAAGATCAATTATGGACTGGTATTGGTCGTGCTCGATCTGGTTGTGGCGGTGCTATCGTCGGTGATCCGGATCAAGTCTTGGCGAAGATTAATCGATATATGGACATGGGCATTCGATCTTTTATCTTCTCTGGTTATCCACATGCGGATGAATGCAAATTATTTGGGAAGTATGTTTTGCCACGTATTAAAACCTTTTCTATGCCTGAAGTTCAGCATCGCAAACCCATCCAAGAACCCAATTCGCCCTTAGCTGCAGGCATGAGACAATAACCATATAGACCAACATAATGATCGATCTTATCATCGTCCTTTTTTATTTTGTATTGATTTTCGTTACAGCGATCTCCGGTAGATCCAAAAAAAATGTAACGACCGAAGAATACTTTTTAAGCTCTCGAAATTTACGTTGGCCTTCAATTGCCTTGTCCACTATTGCTACCAATATCAATGGTTATCAATTTTTAGGCATGATGGGGTCGGCCTATCTGTACGGTTTGGCGCAAGCCAGTTTAGAGATCAATGCGATCCAAGGAATTTTGATGGCCGCGTTTATTTTTGTTCCACTTTATTTGAAGGAACAGGTCATGACGATTACGCAGTTCATTAGTAAAAAGATGGGCAAGACAGTTGGCCTGTTTTATACTATCGCAAATATCATTTTGTTTTCCACCATTACTTTAGGAGCTGCTCTTTTTTGGGGAGCCTATGCTGCTGATTTAGTCTTTGCGGAACAGCTTTCCTTTATTCATGAAGATCGAATTATGCGGATTGCTATATTAGTTTTGGGCTTGGGTATATTCTCCGCCATCTACACTTATCTCGGTGGCTTAGCAGCAGTGGTTAAAACCGATATGATACAATTTGGGATTTTATTGATTGGTGGATTCGTGGTTTTATTTGTATCTATTCATCATCTCGGCGGTTGGAATCAACTCTATGTTAAAACACCCGAGTTGATGCATTTACATTTACCTGCAGATCATGAAAAATTACCTTGGACACATGTCTTTGGTTTGTTTTTGTTGAACATCAATTATTGGTGTGCCAATCAAACAGTGATGCAAAGATCTTTGGCAGCCAAAAATTTAAAAGAAGCGCAAATTGGTTTGATGGTTGGTGGAGTGATGAAATATGTGATGGCTATTTTGATTGTTATTCCTGGAATTGCCTTGGTAGGTATTTTAGGTAAAAATGGTTTGAGCGAACCCGATTTAGCTTTTCCTTATTTAGTAAAAAATTATTTACCCGTAGGAGTAAAAGGAGTTATTCTTTGTGCTTTATTTGCCTCCTTGATGAGTACTGTAGATTCTACGTTTAACTCACTCGCTACTCTATTTTCGATTGATATTTATAAAGAGTACCTCAACAAAGAAGCTACAGATACACAAGTAGTCAATGCTGGTCGAAAAACTATTTTAATCACTTTGATCACTGGTGTGTTAATGGGTTTTGTTTTGTTGTATGTCAAGTTTGAAAACCCAGAAGCCGCTTTTACGCACACGCTCAATGAGCTGAGGTATTATATCAATTGCGGGATTGTTGTGCTGATTTGTGCAGCAGCTTTTATGGTAGCGCCCAATCATCGTTTAGCATTGATTGCATTTTTATCAACAATTCCTTTGCACTTGATTTTTAAATTTACCGTTCCGGAAATGAATTACTTTGTACGGGCAGGATGGGTAATTGCCATTGCTTTTTCAATTGTTAGTTTGAGTACCATCAGATCAACAACTTGGACCAGATGGAAAGATTTATTCCATTATGATTCTAAAGGCATCAGTCAAATTGGATTGGGTTTATTGAGTTCCTTGATTTTATTACACATCATTTTCCATTGATTTTTTCCGAAAGGAAAATACTTGTAACTTCGTTTTCTAATCAGCGAGTTGCTTAAAATACTAACCTATAAATATTTTGTTGGTTAGTTAAAACAAAGACTTCATCCAAACTATCTCACAGTTTATCCAGCTTTCATCTTAGACTTTATACAACATTTTAGAACCATTAATTAAAGACCAAAACGCTATGAAATTTCGCTACACTTCCTTGTTCATTCTTTTTTTATTAAGTATAAATAATAAGGCTTTCGCCCAAACAGAACCACAAGATTCTCTTTCCTTTCCTGAGTCTTGGGAAGGCATCTGGACCGGAACACTTGACATATTCAATTCAAAAGGAAAAGCTCAAAGTCTTCCCATGGAATTACACATTCTGCCCATTGATACTTCTGACAACCATACGTTCTGGATCATTTATGGCGAGGATAAAAAAGCAGGATTACGACCTTATGAATTGGTCACTATCGATGCTGAGAAAGGTTTGTACGCTGTAGATGAAAAAAATTCCATCCAAATGGAAGCTTACTTAATGGGCAATACATTGATTCAACGATTTGAAGTGATGAACACCATGCTAATCACCACCAATGAAAAAATCGGAGATACCATTATTTGGCAAATCATTTCTGGGAACATGGATCCGGTCAGTTCAACAGGACAACAAAAAGTGGATGGAGAAGATATTCCTGAAGTCAAAGCATTCCCAATTGCGAATATGCAAAAAGCATTTTTGACAAGAAGAGATTAAAAAAAGGAAGTTAGCTGACAAAATCATTCTTTATCATTTAAAGTGTAAAATAGATTTCAAATAATCAAGTATTTAATATCTATCTTGAACAAAATAATGATAGGTATGTTTTCAAATCATTAATATAACCAAATATGCAATCCAAAATATTTTCGTTCACTTTTATCCTTTTCGCATGGTTGAGTCTACAATCCTGTACTAGCTCAAAACCAATAGACAAAAATGAACAGTGGTCCTTGGAATTAAAAAAAGGAGGATGCTTGGATGTCTGTAAAGCTTATTCTATCCAAATTAAAAATACTGGAGAATATGATTATAATGGTAAGTTTAAAGTCAAACATCGAGGCAAGAAAACCGGAAGAATCCATCAACAAAATCTTACTGAATTGAAAACACTAGTGTCCAATATCAATTGGAAAGAACTCAAATCTAGTTATGATAAACCAGCTCTTGATTCCCAAAAAAATGAAATAAACTACATTTCAAAATCATTACGCAAAGCTATTACCTATAGTCGAATGGAACCTCAAGAATTGAGGAAGCTCGAAAATTTTATTAACACCTTAATAGATCAAGATGACTTTTAAAAAAACATCATTATTGTTTGGAATACTATTTATGTCTTTCCACCTTTTTAGTCAAGAAGAAGGTACTTTTACGAAAGTAGAAAAACAAATTGAAGACGCTATTCCAAGAGAATTATTGGATCAAGAAAAAGGATGGAAATCAAGCTATCGTTGGATGGATGAATTCAGTAAAAGAGTCGATCCTAATGGTAATTTTTATGATGGTGCCGTTTTCTATCAAGAAGCAGAAAGGTTAGCCTATTCCAACATTCAAGCAAAAGGAGATAACAACACCAGTTGGATTCCTGTCGGCCCATCTGAACGAGCTTCTGAGTCCTTGACCAAAGGGATGGGAAGAATCAATTGTATTGCTTTTCATCCAACAGATGTGAATACTTATTGGGTCGGTGTAGCTCAAGGTGGTGTTTGGAAAACGACCAACGATGGCGAAACTTGGACTCCTTTGACTGATAATTTACCGATCCTAAGAATCAGTGATATCGCAGTAGATCCCAACAATACGGATGTCATGTACATCTGCGTTGGAGACTATGCTTATATCGACATTTCCTTATCCTTGGATGATAGAAAGAGACACTCTCATTATGGCATCGGTATATACAAAACAGTGGATGGTGGTACTACTTGGAATCCGACAGGACTCACTTATCAGCTGGAAGAATTAGATGGTTCTTTGATGCGTAGAGTCCTCATTGATCCTGCCAATTCGAATAATTTAGTTGCCGCAGGTGTAAGTGGGATTTGGACTTCTTCAGATGCTGGAGCCAACTGGACTTCAGTCAGTAATAATTTGATGTGGGATTTAGAATCTGATCCAAATGATCCATACACCTTGTATGCTTCTGCTGGTTATCTTGCCAATTCTCAAACAGGAAGTGCTGGCATTATGAAGTCAACAGATTTTGGCGCAAGCTGGACAATGCTGAATACTGGAATTCCATCAACAGGTGTCGTCACCAGAACTGAGGTGACCGTTGCACCAAGTAACTCTAATCATATATATGCCTTAACCACGAATACGGATTCAGGCCTTTATGGAATTTTTAGTTCTTTAGATGCTGGACAAACTTGGACCTTTAGTAATGCAGAAGGTAAAAATATTTTAGAATGGTTTGACGGACTAGAGAGTGGTGGTCAAGGTCGATATGATTTGTCCATAGCCGTTCATCCAACCAATGAAAATATCATTTATACTGGTGGTGTAAATGTTTGGGCATCTGAGGATGGTGGTCAAACATTTGATGGTGTCTCTATTTGGTATGATCGTGGTGGTGGTCCAGGCTTACATGCAGATCAACATCAATTCAAATACAATCCTTTAGATGGTCAATTGTATGTTTGCAATGATGGCGGTTTAGTGAGAACAGATTCGATCATCATTGGATCTTGGGAAGAATCCAACAATGACTATTATTACGAATGGCCAACAAAATGGGAATACTTGAGTGATGGTATGCAAACCAATTCTTTTTATCGCGTAGGTCTTAGTGAAGGAAATCCCGGTAACTTTATCGCTGGTGCTCAAGATAACTCAACTTATTATAATAACGGAGGATTTTGGTTAAACTTATTTGGCGGTGATGGAATGAATGCCATCCTCCATCCAACTGATCCAAACATTATCATTGGCTCTAGTCAATTCGGCCGGATCATTTACTCTGATGATGGAGGTTTTAATCAATATCGAATGGAAGAACCGTGGACTGAACGTAGTGCTTGGACGACTCCATTTATGTTTAAACCCGGTACAACCAATACCCTTTATGGTGGTTTCGGAAATCTATATGAAGCACAGCTTGGATTTAATTTCGAAACGTCTTTATCCAACTTTCCCAATATGAATGGAGTGGACTTCCCTACTCCTATTTCTCATTTTAATGTTTCAGAATCCGATCCTAATTTCATCTATGTCGCCAAGAGAATTTATCATTCCTATGGCCAAGCAAGTGAACTTTGGGTCACCTATAATCGGGGAGATACATGGGGCAATCATACAACCGGTTTACCAGATGATTTATATTTTTCTTTTGTAGAAGTAGATAACGATGATCCTCTAAATGTTTGGGTAGTCGTTGGTGGTTTTGAACCAGGAAAACACATTTATCATTCAACAGATGGCGGTATTAATTGGGTCAATGAAACCTATGATTTACCCAATCTTCCCGTAAATTGTATTGTCCATAATGATAGCTCTTTAATCAATACTGTTTATGTAGGAACTGATATTGGCGTTTATTATAGCAATGATACGCTTGATGCTTGGTTACCTTACAATTTAAGTTTACCTAATGTGATTGTATCTGATTTGGAAATCAATTACACTGAAAATAAAATATACGCGGCTACCTTCGGACGAGGTGTGTGGCAGAATGATTTAATAGATGAATCCGTAATGACCACTGATGTGACAACAATTGATCCCTTTAACGGTGTTGATATGGAGCTTTCTCCAAATCCAAATAATGGGGAGTTTAGTTTACATATCAAAGGTTTTGATAGAGGTAATTTAGATTTGGAAATAATTGATGTGATGGGGAAAGTTGTTAAGTCGGAGCAACTAACAATTGATAGTAAAGACTGGCGCAAAAACTACGATTATAATTTGCCTGACGGAATGTATTTCTTAAAAGTCTCTTCACAAAAAAGAATGCGAGCGATTCAATTTATTGTAAAATAAAAACTTGATGTTGGATAATTAGGTAGTAAGTGATAAGTGATAAGTGATAAGTGATAAGTGATAAGTGATAAGTTAAGTAGTAAATATAAAATATTAAGTCCTCTCAATACACGATTTAAGAGGACTTAATACTTATCACTTACTACTTACTTACTTCCTATGACCTTTTACAAAGAAGGATAATACAACACATCTTTCACATAACTCGGTGGAACAAAAGGAACCCAGTCATCTTCAGTATACATCAATCGATCTGCAATGATTTCCAAGACAGAAGGATTCACGCCCAAGCCCAAATGACTTCCACGTACTTGTATATTTTGATGAAAACTATCTTCCACTTCTTCCAGACAAACTTCCCAAGGCACAATTCCATCTTCTTTGCTATAAATAGCTGTGGTCGGTACTGGTGCAGGCAAAGGCAAATCGTTTAATAAATCTGGATCCAAATCCACCACTCGCTTCGCTCCTGGCAATAAATTATAGAGCCAAGTGGCATTATTCGGCTCTGTTATTCCCCGAAAGGGAGAACCTAAAGTAATGATTTGTCGAATCTGATAAGGTTTTGCTTTGGCCAATTGACGAGCAAATACTCCGCCTAAGCTCCAACCAATCAACGTAATCGGTTCGCCGTGTTCTTCGTAAATCTCGTCTACCTTTTTTCCAAGATCACCCAGGAATTTCAATTTAGCAACATTACGCCCTAAATCCCAGCCATAAGCAGCATATCCAAGTCTATTGATAAATTTTCGAAGGGGTTTGGTAGACACATCACTTGCCATAAATCCTGGCAACACCAAAACAGGGTGACCATCTCCATCTTCCGTATTTCCATAAAAAGACCGAAATGGAATCGAAATACCCAATTCCGTTACAGCTCTACCAATCTCAGTCGCTAACCAAAAAAGCGATGGTTTTTTAACATAATTAGCCTCTATTGCAATTTCCGACATAATTCTTAAGCTTAAGGTTTATTTTCAAATTATCACTCTCAAAACAAATAACAAAGTAGAAAGTTAGTTAAATTCCGTTAAATATTTTGTAAAACATCTAACAAAAAGCACTAAGTTAGGTTTTTATCATCTTAAAAATAAAATTTCGCGCATATTTTATATAAAAAAGAATCATACCAACTTTTCTTAATATCAAAATTAATTATTCATTTAAAACAAGGATTTCAGCCACTTTTCTACCATTTTTAATAAAAATCGCTTGAAAAAGGGTCAAATTCAGAATAATCTTAGTTTTTATGAAGGTCTCCTATTCATTTATTATATTGCATTTCGGCATAGAAGCACAAAAGAGCGACCTATTTATTTACTTTCTATAAAAAAATAAATACGGTGCTCCCTTGACAATTTTGGTTTACCTAAAATCACTATGGAAAAATTACTCAATGATTTGCCATTTCTAAACACACTGGCAAAAATAGCAGAACAAAGCGGCAATAATTTTCAGCAAATTCAAGAAGAAGCTGCTGGATATTTAAAGGAATTATATACTGTCCATCAACCGATGGCCAACCTTATTGGTGCGCAAACTGCTCAATACATTCTATCGCGAGGTTACAAAAAAACCATTGACGTCAATTCTGTAGAAATCAAAAAAGTAGCAGAATTGTCTCGACGACACCCTATCGCGTTCGTGATGACGCACAAAACATATATCGACATGTTTGTTTTGGCGGTGGTACTTACGCGCCATGGATTGCCTATTCCTTATACTTTTGCAGGTATCAACATGAGTTTTTTGGGCTTGGCACAATTGGGTCGTCAAAATGGCGTCATTTTTATTCGTCGCTCTTTCAAAGACAATCAAGTTTATAAAGCCACGCTTCGACATTTTATCGCTTCCTTGGTCAATGAAAAAGCTGATTTTATGTGGGCCATTGAAGGGACTCGTTCCCGTACGGGAAAATTGGTTTGGCCTAAAATGGGGATTTTAAAATACATCCAAGATGCCGAGCAACACTCTAAACAAGAGGTCAAATATATTCCCGTTTCTATTGTTTACGATTTAATTCCAGATGTAAAAGAAATGACCAAAGAAGGTCGGGGCAAAACCAAGCAACAAGAAAGTTTGGCCTGGTTTCTCAATTATATAAAAAAGATGGGAGACAATTTTGGCAAAATTTCTATTCGCTTTGGTGCTCCAGTTGAGGTCAAAGAAATGTTTACAGCCGCACTTCCTGAAAAGGAAGAATTGTTTGTCACTCCTGCTCAAAATACGCTCCCGCGATTTGCACTAG
>CAYTVR010000167.1:0-15265 GCA_964441245.1 uncultured Saprospiraceae bacterium
GGCTTTTTACTTTCGCTTCTCAGATGAGGGGATTACTTTGCTTGCCTGAAATTAGTAAGGAGTGGAACATGGATTTTGTACATGAGATGCTTTTTTGTGGTTTTCCTCTTGATAAAGTGAAAACTTTTTATAAAAATATAAATCGATTGGAGCCAGCTCATACGATAATGGTTTCATCTTCAGGAATATCCATACAAAAATATTGGAGTCTGGAAGAAATTAATTTTGAAAAATTACCTTCCGAGGAATCATATATTGAACGGGCACGAGAATTAATTGAACAATCTATTCATTGCCGATTAAGGACAAAATTTCCTGTAGGAGCTCAGCTCAGTGGAGGTTTGGATTCTTCGGGCATTGCTATCTTAGCGGCTAAACAGGCCCAAAAGCAAAAAATTTCTTTTTCTACTTATTCAGAAATCTTATCTGATAACTTAATTGGTAAGGAGTTTCCATTTCAAGATGAGCGTAAATTCATTTATGATGTTTGTGAAAAAGGAGAAATAAATGATTACAATTTTTCAACTTATTTAGGAAGAGATATAAGTTTCTTTTTTGAAAAGCAATTTGATAATTTAGATGGATTGGCTTGCATCGATTATGCTTCTTTTACACAACCTCATGCTGAACTTGCTTCGTCCAAAAAAGTTCGCACCTTATTTTCGGGTTTTGTAGGTGACGAATTAGTATCCTTAAATCCTGTTGGGACATTTTATCAAGAATTAATTAATAAACGGGATTGGGTGAATGTTTGGACACAACTTAAAGCAGAGACAGGAAAATCATGGCCTATTAAAAATATCTTAAGGATCGTTTTAAAAAGTAAATGTCCCAGATTATTATATTGGTATCATCGTTTAAAAAGAACTAGCTATAATACCTATTCAAAAGAGCAGAATTCTTTATTGAATTATTCTATAAACAAAGAAGTAGTTAAAAAACTTGTACGCAAGTATGAATATCCAGGTTTAGTTCAGTATAATTCGCTCAAAGATGAGGAGAAGAAAAAAATCGAAAATAATAGTTTTTTATCCTTTAGGATGGAAGCAGAAAATATTGTTGGATTACAATATAAGATGAATATGGTTTATCCGTATGCTGATAAGAGGCTTTTGGAGTTTTTCTATAATGCACCTATGGGCTTAAAGAAAAAAAATGGAATAGGCAGGTTACTGTACAGGGAGGCATTAAAAGCAATTTTACCTGAATCTGTATTGTATAGAGAAAAAAGAGGTTATGTAATTGCTCCTACTTATTTTCACTTATTAAAGAAAAATCATAACAAAGTTTTAAATAGTCTAATACTAAGTCAAAAGAATAAAATGTTATCGAATTTGATTGACTTTAAAAAGCTAATTTATTACTGGGATTCTATTAAAAAGGATAGTTTCTTATTTCAAGATTCAAGCGTTGCAGCAGTGACACTTATACGGGTTTTTAAAAAAAATATAGCTCATTTAGAAATTAACAAACTTAAATTACCTTCAATAATTTTACTCTTATGAAAAAGCGAATTGCATCTAGTTTAAATGAAAATAAAATAAAGAAAAATAAATGGACCTCCCCATTTCTGAAGAAGTATCCTAAAATTGTTACTGAAAGTGGAACTAAAAATGGTAATGAAAACAAGGGAAATGTCAATGGAAATAATAGTAATGAGAATTAGTTCAAAACTGATTCCCAAATTCCATTATATGAAAGAAATATTTTGCAACAAAATATTAAAGCGGAAGCTATATTACAATAATATGTTTTGAAAAATAGACTAAAACAAATCAATATTTCTCTCCAACGAAAAATAGGATTTGATCTCAACTTCCTAACCAAAAATGGAAGCTGGATGGCGATAAAAGAAGGAATCCAAATACTGACCAGCTTAATCAATGTCCTCATCTTTACCAGATTTTTAAGTTTAGAAGTTTATGGCCAATTCCATTTTGTAATTGCAATAATAACCGTTGTTGCTATAAGTTCCTTACCTGGAATGTTCGCCTCTGTAGCACGATCAGTTGCCCAAGGATTTGAAGGAAGCGTTTGGCAAGGATTCAAGAAACGGGTCGTTTCTTCTTTTATTGGATCGTTGGTTCTTATCTTTTTTGGTCTCTATTATTATTGGCTAAAAGATCACCATTTAATGTGGGCATTCTTTTTAGGTGCAGCGGTTTTACCTGCACTATTTTCTTCAGAATTATGGTGGGCCTATTTAATTGGAAAAGCTCAATTCGAATTAATCGCCAAACGCTGGATTCTAATAAGTGTCTTGATGTCCTTTATGTTAATCAGTTCTGTTTTTTTATTCACTCAGCCATTATTACCAATGATTATATCTTTTTTGTTGGTGACCGCAGGCCTAAATCTTTTCTTCTTATATAAGACCAAGCAAAAATTAACTAATAGTAAAATTACCAATGAGACCTTTTCCTATGGTTGGTTTATGACTAAAATGAAAGGCCTGGACATCATCGTAAAACAAATTGATAAAATAATAATTGGATTCGTCAGTATGGAGGTGTTAGCGGTTTTCTCCGTTGCCCAACGTATGTTGGAAATGTTGGAAAAGTTATTGGGTAGTCCTTTTCGGGTTGTTTTTCCAAAATTTGCCACCCGAAAAATTCAATTTATTCCAAATTGGTTACTCATTTGTTTATTTATTATAGGAGTTTTTATTAGCTTTAGCGTAGCATTAATTGCAAAGCCAATTATTGTTCTTCTCTTTTCTACTAATTATTTAGAATCTGTTGAAATTTTTCAGATCCTAACCTTCTGTATTCCTTTCCTACTAATTACTGCACTACTAAAAAATGTAATTGAAGCTCAAAAGCAAGAAAAGCCTTTGCTACATTTTCATTTTCATGTCCCGCTGATTACTCTGGTGCTATCATTTACCGTTTTAATACTAACTCACAATATATATTACTTCTTTTTTTCTAAAATTCTTTCACTAAAGATTTTAGAAGCTGTTTTTCTATTATTTAATAACCAAAAGAAAACAATGTTACACTATGCCTAAAAAATTATTTATCGTTGTGAGTGTTGATTGGTTCTTTCTTTCGCATCGTTTACCCTTAGCAGAAGAAGCCATGAAAAAAGGATACGAAGTTTCCGTAGTCGCCGTAGAAGAAGGAGGTAAAGGAGACCATATCCGTAGTTTAGGAATGAACTTCCATCCACTTCCAACGACCCGTTCAGGGATGAATCCCTTTCGAGAATTAAGAGTACTCTTGTTTTTGTTGTGTTTATATTGGAAGGAGCGTCCAAACATTGTTCATCATGTAGCTGTAAAGCCAGTCACTTATGGCTCCATAGCTGCCAAACTAACCGGCGTCAAAAGAGTTGTCAATGCATTATCCGGAATGGGTTTCCTTTTTATTAATGCCAACAAAAATAAATGGGTACACCGTTTATTAAAAGCCTTTTATAATTTTAGTTTTAAAAATCCAAACATCCATTTTATCCTTCAAAATGAAGATGACTACCAATTAGTGAAAAATATTGGAGTGCTTGATCCCAAGCAAATCTACATGATTAAGGGCTCTGGAGTCAACTTGGAACGGTTCCCTTTTTCAGCGGAACCAGCAGATGAAAAAATCAAAATTGTTTTACCATCCAGAATGCTGTGGGATAAAGGGGTAGGAGAATTTGTAAGAGCAGCAGAGCAACTAAAATACAAGTTTGAAGAAAGAGTTGAGTTTATCCTTTGTGGTGGATATGATAAAGGATATCAAATGAGAATTGAACGAGAGGAACTACGAACATGGGATGAATCTGGAAAAGTCAATTGGATCGGTTATCAAACAGATATGCCCAAGGTTTTAGCGGAAGCTCACATCGTAGTTTTACCTAGTTATAGAGAAGGCTTGCCCAAATGCTTAATAGAAGCTTGTTCTATCGGGAGGCCAATTGTAACTACTGACGTTCCAGGTTGTAGAGCGGTCGTTGATGATGGCATTAATGGTTTTTTAGTACCGGTTCGAAACCGTCAACTTTTAGCGGAAGCGATGGAAAAATTAATCCTTGATAAAGTTTTAAGACAAAAGATGGGTAAAGCGGCACGTGAAAAAGCCGAACATTTATTTTCATTAGACCAGGTAATAAAACAAACTTTTGCAATATACGAAGAGGAAAATCCACAACTTCAATTTTCCTATCCAAAGCCTATTGCAATTTGATATCCTTTCAATAAATCCTGCAATTACTAACCTTTTCTTTTCCCAAATTCCGATTACAATTTTACGATTTGTCACACGTTGACTTAAGCATCTATTGTTATAGTTGACAAAAAACACGATGGACTATGATTGTTCCCCCGCAGTTTAAGCGAGTGATACAACTCGAGTTAAATGAAATCTCTTATCCGGTAATTGCTCAGATGATGGCCAAAAATGAATTGCCTAATTTTCAAATGATTAATAGACGATGGCATTTTCATGAAACGACCAGCGAAAGAGAATATGATAAAATTGAACCTTGGATACAGTGGGTAACCGCACATACGGGGAAAGAATTCTCAGAGCATGAAATTTATCGGCTAGGTGATGCACACGAATTAAAACATGATCAGATTTGGGAAACCTTGAGTGATCAAAATATTGAATCAGCCATCATTGGAAGTATGAACACCATTCGCGGCAGGACTAAAGGGGGGATGTTCTTCTCAGATCCGTGGGCGGTTCAAAATGATTGTTACCCGCAAAAGATCAAACCCATATGGGATTTAATTTCTTCCAGAGTGAAAGGACATGCGACTTCTGAAGTTTCAATTGTTGATATGCTAAAAGGCTTGCAGTCCTGTTTAGCTATGAGAATTCCGCCCAGAATTTATGCCACTATCGCAAAGCAAATGTTTTTACAAAAAAAGAACAAATTATTTAAATGGCGGTTGGCTGCGATTTTTGATTTGTTCCAAGCTGAGATTTTCAAAAGTATTTTGAAACGAACCAATTTCGGATACTACACGCTTTTTCTCAACTCGGTTGCACACTACCAACATCATTATTGGAGAAACTTTGATCGTGCCCCTTTTGATCCCAATATAAATTATACCGATATCGGAAAAGACCATGATCCAATTCGATTTGGGTACAAAATAATGGATCAAATAATAGGAGATATATTCAAACTGGCAGAACAAAGTAAAGACACCTTAGTAATCGTTTCCTCAGGTCTTTCTCAGGAACCTTATAACGAAAAGGAAACTATAGGTGGAATGAATTATTACCGTTTGAAAGATCATAAGGCTTTCGCCAAATTAATCGGCCTAGATGACGGATTTGAAGTTTTTCCTTTAATGAGTAGAGATTGGCAAATTAAATATTCAAACCGCAAGAATCGAAGCAAAGCTTTAAAAAAACTGAGGAATTTAACGGTAAAGGGAGAAAAGCTTTTTGAAGTAAAAGAAAATACAGAAGGTTTTATTTTTATTGAAACTGCCTATTATAAGGGGCATACAGATGGTGAGGTCATCCTTGATCAAAATGGTGAAATTGTAGCCCTATTTGACAAGGTCTTTTCCAATGTTGCTATTAAAAGTGGACACCACCGAGGGGAAGGTAATCTTTGGGTATCACAAGGTGGGTTTTCTCCTATTTTGAATCGACATAGTTTTCCACTTTCTCAATTATTTGATTTGACTTTAGATGCTTTTGGCCTTAACCCCAACAAGGATTTAGAATTTATTAAAGAAGTTAGGAAGATAGATTCAAAAATAGAAAGAGAAGAAGTATGGGCAAAAAGTAAAAAAAGACTCCCATCTTCAAGCTAATTTTTATTTACTCGGTCTCCATGATTCCAATCCTTGTGTAAGGAAGCAAAGGAGAAGAAAAAAGCCAATTTGTGAAAAGCAAGATTTTTAATCATTTCCGCTTCTGGACTATAGTTTATTTTGGTCTTTTCTCTAATTTACTAATTGGACAAGATCAAAATATTCCCTCATTAGGTGTAGGCTTATTTGGACACAATGGACAATTGATAACCCCTTCAGCCTATCTTCCTGAGGATCGTACCTTCAGAGTTGGTTATGGTCATTTGTCGAAAGACGCAGCCTTCACTTTATTAAGTCAACAGAAAGGAGTTGGTGATGGAATCGCTTATGTAACATTAGGTTTCCTTCCATTTATGGAGCTCAATGTAAGACTAACAAGACCTTATGGCGATAACACTGACAATACGGAATTAGGAATAGGAGATAGATCTTATGCAGCTAGATTTCAACTATTAAAAGAAACGGAAAAGTTACCTGCTATAGCCGTTGGATTTCATGACCTTTTTAATCTTTCTTCTTATTTCAATACCAGCTATATCGTTGCATCCAAAAGCTTTTCTTTTAGTGAATTGAAATTTACAGGACATTTGGGATATGGGCATATTTTTCAAGAACCTTTTGGTTCTTATTTAAAGGGTGTATTTGGAGCAGCAACAGTGCAATGGAAATACCTAGAAGGAATGATTGAATACGATGCTGAAAATATTAATGTTGGAATTAGAGGAAATATTCTTGACCAAATCCAAATAAATATCGGCTTAATGAATTTTCAATCTCTAATCGCTGGTGTGAGCTGGCAAATAAAGATATAGTTTATTGGCATCAAAATATTTTATCATGAAATTCAATAACGCCATATACACCATTTTTTCGCTCTTAATTTTCTTAAACATAGGACTAAAGGTCAACGCTCAGGAAATAGAAAAAAAAGAAGCGGATGAGATGGTTATAAAAAACCTAAAAGCCACGCTGGAAAAAGATGGATTGCAAAGCTTGGTTTTATTTCATAGGGAACGAAAGTTAATTGTACACTATGAAAATAGGATCTATCAAAATGAAGCTTTTGCAATTATAGAAATTTTGGAACTATTAAGACCAAGTTTTAATAGCTTTTTTGATTGGTTAATCCTCGTTCCTAAATTAAGGAATGAACCTATGCTGAGTGTAAAGATCAATTTGTCGACCTATGAAGATTATAGGCAACAGAGAATTGGTTTAACAAAATTTGTGGATCAGATAGAATTTTCTAATGAAATCAGCTACTGGATTACCCCAGGCAAATCAACTTTTAAAAATAGTGGAAATTATAAGTTAGAATTAGAAATAGCTCCTGATTTAAGACTAAGCTTAGGCGGATATCCAGATGCTGTTCTTCATCAAATTAATTTACTCCCAACACTGAATGCTTACCTATGGAAAGGTGCTCAATTTAAAGCACAATTTATACTCCCTATTTGGAATGAATTTTCAATACCAGAAGAAAAAATGGTTCGCCCTGGGTTAATATCCTTAACTCAAATGGTTCGACTTCCGTCAAATATTTTCGCTTTGGGATCAATAGGTTATTTCTCTAATTATAGATTTGGAACCAACTTAAAAGTTGGAAAATTTTTCCAAAACAATGACCTTTTGTTTCGAGGAGAAATTGGTTATACCGGGTATGCCGCCTACCCACAACGATTATTAGTTGAAGAACCCATAAGAGGGTGGGAGTATCGTGATTTAGAATACTTGAATTATAATCTTGGCGCACAGTATAGAATTAATAAGTGGGATTTGACGGTTGCACTTGAAGGTGGTAGAGGATTGTTTTTCAATAATTATTTGAGGGGTAGTTTAAGTCGTCAATTTAATCGAACAGCTATTAGCATTTTTGCATATGGAAGTTCCATTGGTGAAAATTATGGACTTAATATATCCCTACCTTTATTTCCAAAGAAATATTTGAAGCCGTCTTATGTCTCGATAAGACCTTCTCGAAACTTTAGATATAATTACTATGGCACCCAAAATTATGTTGTACCCTATGATACAGGAATTGGGTTTCAAGAAATTACCCAACACTATAATCCCACTTATATCAAGCATTTACTAGCTATAGAAAAATATTGGGACTAGACTGATTTTGAAGAACAAATTATTTCGCATCACCTTTTTAAAATTAATTATTATGAAAAACGCATTGACAAGCTTCAGTATATCTTGCCTGATGCTCTTATTTATTGGAATCTTTTTCCAATCCTGTAAAATTGATAAAATTGAAGACGAGTTTTCCCCTGATGTTTTAGCACAGGAATTCATTGTAGGTAGTAATGATATCCCTTTTGAAGGTACTTGTCGATTTGATATTGGTGGAGTTATTACCGATAGTAAAACATGCCTTCCTTTAGAAGATGCTAAAATCGAAATCTTAAGAGATGACCAAACGCTTACAACATTGGAAAGTGATATTGAGGGGCGGTTTAATTTTTTAACGCTTTTTGATTCCTCTTTAGATTCTGCGGTAATAAAAATAACAAGAGAAGACTATACCCACAGTCGATTTGTAGTAAGAGCTGAGGATTATTTTGATATTGATGCTTGTCGGGGAAATACGTGTTATTTTACCTGTATTGACTTCTTGTTAACTCCTAAGCAAGAAATTCAAATTATTACTCAGGATTGGGGAGAATGGTATATTGAGGACGAAGTCTTTCTATTTGAAAACGGAAAGAATGGGCCTGATTGTGAAACGGAATACCATATAAATATTCCTGAAAATACAGTGCGTGACGGGGAAGCAATTCCAATGGTATATACCCCATTAGATATGCGCCAATATTTATGTGGTGATTTGCCAACTGAACCTATTGTTGCTGCTTTTGAGGCAAAACCTGATGACTACACCTTTTTAATTCCCTTGGAGTTAAGTTTTATTCCTGCAAGAGATATACCTTTCGATGCCATTTATAATTGCTATTACTTTAATGAAGATACCAATAGTTGGGAAAAAGATGAGGAGGCTATAATTGAACGCAACTTAAATAAACTTGAAGTGAAAATTAATCGGCTTGATTGCTTTCATATTATTACCTATACTATTCCATTTAGTAATGATGTCGTTTCTCCAATCGAAATTGTTTCCGATGAAATGGATTTAGGCCAAAATATCTTAGAAAGTTATACCATTGGAAATTGTGATTGTAACATGATGATGATTGATACCATCAATACCGTCTATGAACGAGATAGAAGTATGGAATCGCTAAGATTTCCATTGGATAAAATAGATAAAAAGGAGACAGAAATATTCTTGAATGACTTAAGACGGATTTTCTGTATTCCAGCCAAAACAACAGGCGAATTAGATTATAAGTATAATAACAATGATGGGTCAAGGCTTACCTTAAATACAAAAGTTAAAATGGAATTGAGCCCATTCTTTTTACAGGAATGCGATAATTTTGAAATCTTCGTAACTGAAAAATATAGAAGAATAACAGGTTCATACCAGAATACTTACTTCGAATATGATGCAGTGATTCGAACGGATTTTAGAAAAATTAAAATTGACTGCCCGACCACTTCAGGATGTCATCAAGGTTGTGGGGATTAATTGCCTTTAAGGTTTTTCAATGCGAAATAATTTTTGAAGTTGTATAATCTAACTACTTTTTCCTTGTTAAGTAGTACTTCTTTAATTTTTTATGACTAGGCTTTCGCCAAACTTCCATTGAACAAAAGAAAGGAGCCTGCTATCCTCAAGTTTAGATAGTAGATTTTGTGTCATTAAAAAATTAGAAGTATTACTTTTTATCTCCTAAATGAAAACAAATGATTTATCAAGATTTAGTCGCGAAAAGAAAAAAAATAGCAGTTATTGGGCTTGGCTATGTGGGATTGCCCTTAGCTTTAGAAATGGCTCGATATTATTCCGTTGTAGGATTTGATATCAATCCTAACAGGATAGAAATGATGAAAAAAGGAATTGATCCTTCTAAGGAATTAGACTCAAAATCCTTCGAAGGAAGAGACATTATCTTTACTTCAAATTCAAAGGAATTAAAAAATGCTCACTTCTTTATTGTAGCAGTTCCAACAGATATTGACGACCACAAAGTTCCTGATTTAAACCCCCTAAAAAGAGCATCTAAAACAGTCGGTCGAGCTTTGAAAGAAGGAGATTATGTTGTGTATGAAAGTACCGTTTATCCAGGATGCACAGAGGAAGAGTGCATCCCCATTTTAGAAAAATATGCCGTCCGAAAACAAAGCCTTAAGCCCTTAGTTGAAGTCAGGTCAGATGAGTTTTTAAATTTAGTTGATAATAATTCTTTCTATCAGCTAAAATCAGGGAAGGATTTTAAACTCGGTTATTCTCCAGAACGAATTAATCCTGGGGATAAAAAACATACCCTTACTAAAATAAAGAAAGTAGTTGCGGGATGTGATGATGAAGCCCTCAACGAAATTGCTAAAGTGTATGGTAAAATAATTGAGGCAGGAGTATATAAAGCTGAAAGCATAAAAGTAGCTGAAGCTGCCAAAATAATTGAAAACACCCAGCGAGATATAAACATTGCTTTCATGAATGAACTGTCGATTATTTTTGATAAGATGGACATCAATACAACGGCTGTTTTAAAAGCCGCCCAAACGAAATGGAATTTTCTGAAATTTTATCCAGGCTTAGTGGGTGGTCATTGTATTGGAGTGGATCCTTATTATCTGTCTTACAAATCTCAAAAGTTGGGCTATACGCCACAAGTTATTTTGAGTGGAAGGAATATTAATGATCAAATGCCTTATCAAATTGCTAGGCGACTTATTCAAATGCTAATTCAACAAAACAAGAATTTATTGTCCTGCAAAGTATTAGTAAAAGGAATCACTTTTAAAGAAAATGTTTCAGATATTAGAAACTCTAAAGTTGTTCCATTAGTTAAGGAATTGATAGACTTTTCAATAAAGGTTCATGTGACTGATCCTAAAGCTTCTAAAAGTCAAGTAGAGAATGAATACCAACTTTGCCTGCAAGATAAGGAAGAAGAAAATTATGATTTAGTCTTACTAGCTGTAGGGCATAAGGAATATCACAATTTAGATCATAACTATTTCAAAACCATTTTGAGCCCTAATGGAATTATTGCAGATCTCAAATCAATCTTGCCTGAGGAAATAAGGAAATCATTTAATTATTGGAGTATGTAAAGTTATCCTCTTCACCAATAAAATATTAATTGAAAGTGAAAAATTGGAAATAAACCCTTAAATTTACTATATAGAACCTTACCCATATTTTCTTTTCAGAAAATGGACCCCCACAGCGGCCTTAAAGTAGAATCAGAATTCTCTTTTACTCCATTAAAATCTGGAAATTATGGTCAGAAAAAAACCAAACACTCATTTTATTTGCTTTAAGACAATTTCTCTTTTACTAACTCTTTTTCAAATTTTATCTTTTGAAGCTTTTGGTCAGGATAATCATTTCGTCACTGACTCAAAGGATGAAATTTCAGCTGTATTTAATAGATCCACTGCCTCCAGATGGATATTAAAAAAATGCCAAGGAAAAATAAACCCTTTTGATGCTTTTGGAAATCGATCCAAAATAATTTCTTCTATAAAAGCTGACAGAATTATTCTTAACTCCAACGATGTAATATTGTATGGAGAGGATATTGGAGCGAGTAAATTGGTATTCACTGGTTTATATTTCAATGCTAGAGGTAAGATTGAAGAAATTCGATATTTTTATTATGGAGGTTCTAATCAAGTAAGTAAGGAATATCACTTTATTAAAAGGGAATTTTGTGAAAAATATGGTAAGGTTGTGCTCTCAAATCAATTTACGAACAATCTTGAATCAGCTTGGTTCGTAGATGAAAACCAATTAGACTTAATTCTTAAAACCAAATCTTCCAATGAAGGATCTGCAGTGTTTCTAATTTTTAAAAAAGCAAAAGGAAAAGAAAGAGAATTTAAAATGGTGCTTAAAGAAAAAGCTGAAAATATAATAGGACCAGATTATTTAACTAAATCTGGAGAAAAAGAAAGTGTAATTACTCTTCAAAAGGAAAATAGTAAAAATAAGGAATTTGAGAAAATTGCCTTACTATCCTATAAACAAATTCACACCAAGGTTCAAAAAAATCAAGATCGAAAAAATCATCCTGCCTCAGTAGTTATTACTCAATATAAGCCTTTGAATCTGCCAAAAAATGGTGATAACGATTCAATTCAAAGAACTAATAAGAGATATAGCGTGTCAAGATCAACTAGCATGCGGACTCAAGGTAATGATGAAGCAAGCCTTGTTATCAGAGTTAGGCCTCACAATGAATTCGTTGTATTAGATATGGAATCTAATGAATTTTGGGCCAAAGTAAAATTTGAGAATAACCTTGGATGGGTGAAAAAATCCGTGCTTCAAAAGCTATAGGATGGATCAGAATATTTAGTGAATATTTAAGCTGACCTTTACTACTCAGATTCTTTACAATTTTAAAAAAAAAAAATACTAAATCACAAGCTTTTATCTGTAAAAGGTAAAAGCTTTTTAATATCAATTTTTACATATAAATATAATTTATATATTTTAACCATATTGTAAAAATTTGATGCATGTTCAAAATTTTAAGCTTACGTATGATTTTTTATAGAGTGGGAGTGTCTGCCATTTTTAGCTTGGTTTTTATTAACGCCTTTAGTCAACATCTTTCAGGAAATTTAAATAATTTATCTTTCGTCAACAATTTGGAGGCTTCCAAATCTTCTAACTTTTTGCTCCATAAAGTATATAATTGTGCAACTGAAATTCAAAGATTTAATAGGCGGGATCAATCACTTCAATATTTCAGAGATGATGAAATCATATTGCGAGCAAACGATGTAATTTTAACCAGAAAAGAAGGAGAACTTAGGAAACTATTATTTTTAGGATTGTATTATGATTCCAAGGAGAAAATAAAAGAAGCCAGATACTTTTATAAAAATAAATATGATAAAATTAAATTAGAATACTTTTTTCAACGTGAAAAAATCATAAGAAGATTTGGTCAACCCATCATGGTAGAAAATTTAACTAACCTAACAAAAGCTACATGGAAAGTCAACCAATTAATCCTTGAGCATTGGATGGAGAAAAAAGTTGTAAAAAATGAAGGGGCTATATTTTTATCCATAAAGCCTGTCAAAACTAGAAAACAAAATTATAAGTTTGCTCCAAAACAAAAAGAGGATAAAATACATCTTAGCTTGAAGACACCAGCTTCTGATACTACATTGACATCCAATTTGGAAAATACAGTTGTGACCACTTCATCTATGAGCATTGGTACCCTGCTAAATGTTTCCCGTCCTACCAGCTTTAAAGCCGAAGGGTTCGATGGCGCAAGTGTTATTTCGAGATTAAACACTAATGACAAGTTAGAATTATTAGACATTGATTCTAACTTTTATTATGCAAAGGTTCGATTCAATTCTTTAGAAGGTTGGGTAAATAAATCTTTATTATTTAGGAGTGACAACAAGTAAAATTAGACAGTACCCTCAAATTAATATTACTAAGCTTTGATTAAGTTAAAGGACAATTGAAATTTGACGAAAGTCAAATAGGCATTAACAATTTGATAAAGGCTTTTTCAAGAAAATTTTAAGTTTTTCCTTCCCTATGATAATTAATTTTTATCATAGGGATCTCTTTTCTTTGACAATTACTTCTTATTTATTGAATGGGAATTTAACAATTCAGAAAAAAAACTTAGTTTGAGATGGTTTATACTACTTCTTTTTCAAAACTTTAATTCTTCGATATTTAACCATCCAAAATTGTCCCTAAATGAGTAAACTATTTTTCTTCAGACATGCGCAAGCTTCTTATGGCGCAAAGAATTATGATAAACTTTCTGAGAAAGGAATAGAGCAGTCGGCTATTTTAGGTCAGCATTTAGTAGATAAAGGTTTCCAATTTGATCTGGTATATGTTGGGCCATTGGAACGACAAGAACATACCTTTGAAATTGTAAAAGAGATTTATAAAAAAAATAAAGCTTCTATTCCTTCTCCGATTTCTTTAGAAGAACTTCGCGAACACCAGGGGCCAAAAGCTTCTGTATTAGCTTTACCTCAATTAAAAGTAGCTGTTCCAAAGGTGAAGCAATGGATGGAAGAATTAGAAGCTGATCCCGCATTGACGCATCGAAATAAAATGCTCTATTTCCAATATTTCATGCAAGAGTGGACGACAGGAAATATTGAAGTTGATGGTGTGCAATCTTGGAAAAAATTTAGAGAATCAGTTCGCGGTGGTTTGGAGCAAATTCTAAGTCAAACTAAAAATGGAGAAACAATTGCGGCTTTTACTTCAGGAGGAACCATTTCTTCGATCGTAGCCGAATCACTAAATATGCAAGACGAATATCAAGTCGCTACTTTGAATTTTTCTATACGCAATACTTCTTTTAGTAGTTTCCTTTATTCCGAGGAGCAATTCAATTTGTTGAGTGTTAATGAATTGCCGCATTTGGAAGGGGAGATGGTTACTTTTGTTTGATTTTTTTGTAACTATTCAACTAACTTTTTATTTCCCTAAGTAGTTCCCAAATTTATTTGGGTTGAAATTTTAGCTACTTTCTTGCTTTAGTCCCAAATAAATTTGGGAACTACCTAGTACCAAACCTATTGAATATTTACGATTTCATTTTAATATCCATTAAGTTCCGCATAGCGATCCAAGTGATAATTCGAATCACCAAAAATGTGTTCTACAACTTTAGCCCTTTTCAAAAAGAAACCAATTTCTTCGTCATCTGTCATTCCTATTCCAGCAAACATTTGTACAGCTTCATTGGCAATCAAAGTAAAGGTACTTCCAACTTTCGCCTTAGTCATACTTGCCATTGAAGGAAGTTGGCTTGAATCTTTATCAATAGCTTGAAGTGATTTTAGGACGAGTGATTTACACAGTTCAATTTCTCCAAACATTTTAGCAGCTCGATGTTGCAAGGCTTGAAAACTTCCGATTGGAACACCGAATTGCTGTCGCTGTTTTAGATAAGCGATCGTTCTATCAAATACTTCTTGGATTGATCCCAACATTTCTGCACATACTCCAATTCTGGCTTGGTCTAAAACTTTCTCTAAAACGACACCTCCCTCATCCAAAGTTCCTAACAACGCCGAAGTTGGAATAGCTACATTTTCAAAATGAATTGTAGCTGCATTCCGACTATCCATTGTTACTGTTTTTTGGATTTGAATATTTTCGTTTTTCGCATCAACGATAAATAAACTAATGCCATTCTTATCGGCTATATTTCTACTAGTTCTCGCTACTACAATCAAGTAATCAGCGATATGTCCATCCAAGACGAATAATTTTTTGCCATTTAAAATATAGTAATCTCCTTGTTGGGTTGCATTCGTTTCGATATGAAATGGATTATGAATGTTTTTTTCATCTACAGCTAAGGTTAAGGTCTTTTCACCAGAGGCGATAGTGGGTAATAAGCTTTCTTTTTGAGC
>CAYTVR010000168.1:0-15148 GCA_964441245.1 uncultured Saprospiraceae bacterium
TTATGAATCTAGCTTTATAAAAAATACTTATTACTTAGATCTTATTGGGGCCAGTAGAGGCTAAGTGATATGGGACCTGAGGACTAGCTAAAAAGTTGCTTAGTCTATTTATTATTATTGTTACATTAAAATAAGAAGACCCTTGATTTAATGACATTGAATCAGTATCAGATTTGATGTACTGCTTTTTCGTGAAGTTTATTTTTTTCATTCTGTTCCTTCAACTTAGGTAAAGATATTGTAAAAGTGCTTCCCTCATTAGGTTGACTTTCTAAGCTAATTTCTCCATTTAATTTTTTCATTAAAACTTTTGCAATTGAGAGTCCTAAGCCAGAACCTTCGTACTTGTCTCTATTGTGCAACCTTTGATGCATGTCGAATATTTTTCCTTGAAATTCAATAGGAATTCCTAGTCCATTGTCTGACACTGATATTTGTATTTTATTTTGAGTTTCTCTTTGAGCAACTGTAACAGTCGGAGAAGTGCTGTCATTATATTTTAAGCCGTTTTCAATAATATTTTTCAGAATAAAGTAAATAGCAGAATAGTTTGTTGAAATTGGTTTTAAATTTACCTCTTCGATTTGGCTATTGTTGTATTTCTCTTCGATACATAAATCTTCTCTAATTCTTTCAATTACACCTTCCAGGTCAATTTTTTCAAAATCAATAACATCGGTTTTAGAAAAATTAATATACTTAGTAATGTCTTCAATTAAGGTATATAATTGATGGATGCTTTTGTCGATAAAGAAAAAGTTTTCCTCTAATTCGTATCGCAACTCTTTTGGCAATTTCCTTCTTATTAAACTTACAAAACCACCTATAATTCTCATGGGTTCTTTTATATCATGAGAAGCGATATGGGTTAGTGTTCTAAGCTCGTGATTGGCCTGGATTAAATCATCATTTACTTCCTGTAACTCTTTAGTTCTAGCAATTACAACTTTTTCCAAGTACAATGAAACTTTCTTCTTTTGCTTATATAATCGATAAGCCGTAATGGACCAAGCCAAGGCAAAAAGGGAAGTGAGGAAAAAAGCGAGAAGGGCTATTTTTTGCATGGCCAAGTGTTTCTCTGATTCCTCTTGTTGAAGTAATAAAAGCTTGTTTTCAGCTTTTTGCTCCATCACCATCGTTTCATCATACATTTTTGCCAATACCGCCCCATGTTTTTCATTATAATTTTGATGAGTGTAAAACAAAAGGGAGTCTTTTGACATAATCATTTTCGGCTGATTACCAACCATCATGTAGGCTTCGAACAGCTGATTGAAAATCTTTTCCTTCTGCCGATCATCTAAACTTTTAGCGTAATTATTTAAGATTTGATTTCCTTGTTCAATAATTTGATTATAGCCTTTATTGTGTTCAAGGATTGCTAGTTTCAAAATTTTTGTTTCGATTATTGCTTTTACATTCTGAATTTCCGGAATGATTGCAAACCCTTCTTCATTGTACCGCCTCGCTTTTTCAAATTTATTTAACTGGATATAACTTTGGGATAAGAGGTTACAGGAAAACAAAGCCTTTTGAGTATACTGTACTTCCCGAGCCAAATCTAATGCCTTTTTAGCGTAGAAAATGGTGCTATCCGCTCTACCTTCATCTAGTTGAATTTTAGCTAATCCAAGGTTGAAACCGATATTCACACGAACAAAATGGTTTCTATTTTTGATTTCTTTACTCGTAATGATTCCTTTTTCAAAGATGGCCTTAGCCTTGGTTTTGTCATCTTGAATCTCATATAAGACATTACCAAAATTCGCGTAAAGAAAGCTCAAGTTGTGATTGTCTTTATTGTCAATTGCAACTTGTATTGCTTTTTGAATAATCTTAACTCCTTTATCTACTTCTTTGTTTTTAATTAATAGATTACCATAAGGCGGGGCAATCGCTAAATAAGGCTTAGAGTCTTCACCGCCTAGGAACAATTGGTAAGCTTCTTCAAAATAAATGAGGGCACTATCTGTTTTTTGTTCCACACGGTATATGTCAGCAATTACATTATAAGCAAATGCATGCTTTCTGTTATCTACCTTCTTAGCTTTATGGCTTTCAATGGCTTGCTTCAAAAAGTATTTTGAGGAATCTACATCTACAAACCTATACAACCTTGCCATGTTTGTAAAATGCCTTAATTGAAGCGTATCATTTCCTGCTACGGAAGAAAGTAACCTCAAACTATCAATTTGTTGCCGTAGATTTTGTTTGGCCTGACCTGCTGACCTTGTACAACTTAGAATCAGTATAAGAAACAACACAAAGGAGTTTCTTACTAGTCGTAACTTTGATAGGTGTAGAGTTGACTTTGTTATATGCATATTTATTTGGCAGAGATACTGATTCTTGTCGTTTTACGCTTTTTTAGCCTAAATGTTCGATCAAGCCAATAGAAATAAATGAAATGTTTGTACGATCATGGACCCGTTCCTTGTGTTAGTTGTAGCTGTGCGACCGGAAGGAGAGTGGAGGTCTTTAACACAAGGGGCTTGTCTCTGAAGTTTTTAGTTTACGGCCAGCCTTTAATAATGAGTACTATTTTACTTCAAAATTGTAAAATAAAAAACAGTCCCTTTCTCCACATTTTTCTTAAAATCAATCTCCCCGCCATGTAAATTAACAATTCTCTTGCAAATCGACAACCCTAATCCATTTCCTTGAAACTTACTTCTAGCATTAAGTCGCTTAAACGGTTTGAAAATCACGTCTCGATATTCCTCCTCAATTCCTATTCCGTTATCTGATACACTAAAAAACCATTCTTTATCTCTATTCTCAGCGTTTATTTTGATGTGAGGGGTTTTTGAGTCATTGAATTTAATTCCATTCAGAATTAAATTTTGAAATATCATTTTAATTCTTTCCGGTTGACATTTTACCTTTTGTTCCGGCAGGCTTATTTCAACTTTAGCGTTTCTTTCCTTTATATAAAGATCTAACCCCGCTAATACCTCTTCCATTAAGGTCGTTAAATCTGTTACCACGAATAAATCGTCTACTTTTTCAACTTTTGAGAAGGTCAAAATTTGACTTATTAAAGATGACATTCTTAATGCCCCTTCCTTAATATAATTCAAATATTCAAGTCCTTCTTCACCCAATTCTTCTCCATATTTCTTTTCTATTAATCCTACAAAACCTCCGATCATTCTTACCGGTTCTTTTAAGTCGTGAGATGTAGCATAGGCAAATTGTTCCAATTCAATATTTACCGTTTCAAGCTTTGAATTTAGTGTTTTTAAACTCTCATTGTTTGAAAACAATTCTAATTCCATTTCTTTTCTTTCTGTTATATCTTCATAGGTTCCTAAAATCCCTATAATTTCATTATCGTTATTTGTCAATGGAATTTTGCTTGTTCTTAACCACTTAGTAGGGCCGCCACTAATGGTTTGAGGTTCCTCAAAATTAATTTTTGCTTTCCCAGAAGCCATCACCTCTTTATCAATTTTTCTAAAAAAATCTGATTCTGCTTTACTCCAGGGTAAATCATAGTCCGTTTTGCCCACTATACTTTGCGGAGAATCTAAGCCCGCCGATAGTGCAAAATTCGAATTACAACCTTGATACACAGAATTGGTATCTTTCCAGAATACAAACGAAGGGATATTGTTTAATACGATCTGGAGAAGTTCTTTATTTTTTAATAGTTCTGCGCTCATCTTATTTATCTATTTTAATTATAGAACGTAAAATACCCTAAACGGTAACTCATCAATTATTAAGAGGTAACCTAAAGTAGAACGTAGCACCTTCCCCTTCTTCAGATTCGACCCAAAGTTTTCCTTCGTGCTGCTCTATTATCTTTTTACAAATAGTTAAACCAATTCCAGTACCATTGTTATCTCTGGAAAGCCTTTGAAAAACTTCGAATATCTTTTCATGGTAATTATCCTTAATACCTATGCCGTTATCTTTTACAAAAAACAAAGTGTGGTCCTTTTCTTGTCTGGACCCAATAAGTATTTCAGGTGTTACTTTATCATTGAATTTTATAGCGTTCGATATGAAGTTTTGAAACAATTGATGCATGTAACTTGGGCTAGATTGAATGGAGGGTAGATCATCAATTTGTATGGTTACGTTGTTTTCTCGAATTGAACTTTCAAGACTACATTCGACATCCTTAATGATTTGATAAAGATTCACCTCTTCTTTCGGGAAATCGTTTTTATGGATTATTTTTGAATATTCCAGCAAGTCGTTTAATAAGTTATTCATTTGAATGGCTCCATTTACGATATAATCAATATAGGATTTACCGTTTTCATCTAATTCCAAATAATACCTTCGTTTCAAAAGAGAGCTAAAAGAACCAATACTTCGAAGGGGTTCCTTTAAATCATGAGAAGAAGCAATTGCAAAGTTCTTTAAGCCTTCATTAGCACTTGACAATTCATCATTCTTCTTCAATAACTGATCGTTTTTATCCAACAACATTTTCCAATAAAAAAGGCTAATGGCTATAATTAAAATCAGACACAGTAACCAACCAAATAAAGTGAACGTAATTAAGCTATTTTGAGCGTAAGGTTTTTTATAGGCAACTTCTACTTTAAATTGATTTCCATAAACAGAAAAAGAACTGGATTCAAAATCTTCGTCCTCAAGGCCAAAAAGAGTAAATGATTCTTGGTCTTTTCTCGTATTGTATATTTTAGATCCATCATACACTGCTGTTCGATCAAAGGCAAGTCCATCATTTGTTGAAAATCGAAAAACAAAATCAGTAGATTTTCCGTCATCATAGAGGTCTTTAATAATCGATTCAAAATTGATATTCGGTGCAAAAAATCCTTGCACAACATCATCGACGACCAACCTAAAGCATAGCGAAAAACCTACCCAACCTTCCACCAAATTAATGGGTTGAAATAAATATAAATCATCTGAATAACGAAGTTCATTTTTCATTTTGCTGGTACTCTCCTCACTTCTTAGAGAGTCCACACTAGTTCCTACTAGTTGATTTGTACTAGCAGCATTATGTGTGATGGAATATTGAAACACATTGTTCGTATCAAGAAAAGATAGGATTATAGAATCCGGTTTTGCCTGACTTTCGTACTGCGTTTTTAAAAATTGCTGGAGGTGCTTATAGGTAGGAGGTTGGGGACTGTTTTCTATATGACTTCGAAGACCAGCTACTAAAACAGCATAATTTTCTATGCCTGCTTGGAACTGTGCTGCAGCTATCTCACTTTCTTTTTTTAGTTGTACAAATCTCTGCTCTAGATCTCTATTCTCTAAAACTTCATTAATAGAATGGATAACAAAAATCCCTAAACTTGCGATAATGAATAACGCAAACAATATATTCTTATATGTTCTCAATGTGAATTCGAGCTAAAAGTGAGCATCCTTTACATACGATCGTAAAACAAAGGATGTTTCATATAGATTGCTCGACTTTCGAATTTTCACACACTATATTGAGCGCAATATCACCTAGATACTAGGCTTATTACCGCTTTATTGGATATTTACAGCACCACCCTCACCGCGACTTCAACGAACAATACGATAGAAGATGAGCCATTGAGACTTCCATTTTCGTACGAATAGGGCTTTCTACAGGCTGCTGTTTTGCAAGCTAAACCTTGCTGGCTGCCTGACAGGAAATCAAGGATTACAGAACACATGTAACAACTTACTATCACTTGATCCCAAGAATCTCCTTACTGATATGCATAGCGACCAACATGTTCGGTACATCTACGACTTCAGCTATTTTTAAATCTCCAACCAATGAACAAAGTGCATAGGCTTCATTTCTATCTAATTCATGCTCTGCGACCAGGTAATCGACCATGTACTCTACTGCTTTCTTGGCCGCTTCATCTATTGTTTTACCAATGGCTGTCACCGCATAATAATCGTCAGTTTCATATTCTGGTTCTCTTAACTTTCTCACTCCTTTGATGACTTCTACCTTATAAACGATATGCATCGGAGCTTCTATAGCGGTCCCACAAACCTCGCCCATTCCTTGCACCGCATGTGCATCTCCAATAGAAAACAATGCTCCTTCTACAAAAACTGGAAAATAAATTGACGTGCCTTCCACCATATGTGGATCATCCATATTTCCTCCATTTTCACGAGGCGGTATTGTCGATAACATTTCTGCAGTAGCAGGTGCTACGCCCATCACTCCAGGAAAAGGTCTTAGCGGTATCTTTATTTTATCATTAAATTTAATAAACTCATCACCTGGATTAAGTGGGTAAGTCTTGAGATAGGGATCCTTGAATTTCTCTGATAAAAAACCAAAACCTGGTAAAATAGAATTCCATCCACAATCTACTAAATTGATATCTAACAAGGTCACTTTCAAGACATCACCAGGACTAGCACCATCGACAAATACCGGTCCCGTCAACGGATGAATTGGCTCAAATTTCAACCCCTCTAAAACTTCAACACTGTCACCACAATGAATTTGTCCATCACTTGCCTCTTGGGTATATACATCTATCACAGATCCCGAAGGAACTTTTAGAACTGCTGGAATAGCAGAACTGAACTTATTATGTGTTTGATCAGCAGTCAGATAAAAGTCAGGTTTAATGACCTCTAACTTATTTTCTAAATTAGTTTTTGACTCCTCAATAATATTGCGGTCTGTGCCTTGACAAGAAATAATCAATATTAAAACAGCTGCCGTTAATAACTTTTGCAAAACTTTCATAAGAGGGTAGATTTAATAAGAGACTCTTGAATAAACTACTTTAAATTTTCAATCAATCAAGTAATTGGACAAAATTATTTCAACATAAAATGGAATTGAATTTCGAGTTTGGATGAGGCAAAAAACCAGCCCGAAAGACTTCGGTCGGGCGGGCGTAGGCGATGCCTTAGCATCGGCGAGGCCCGCCCGTTCCGGTACGGACTGGCTTTTTAACGAAATACAAGAGCGAAAGACTTTTCATTTTATAGTAGAATTAATTTGTACAGTTACTTAAAGGTACGCTAATTTGTGTTTTGTCAAAGCACAATTTTATTAACGGTAACCAATGTGGTATTCGAGAGAAAAGAATTTCAGCTGTTTTATTGAGAAGGAAGTTCTCTTTTCCGTTTAAACTACTACTAAGGTTTTCAACCATTTTAAATAATCTAAGAAATTTAACCTCCAACTAGGTCACTTTTTAAAGAAAACCCCGTAAAACCAATCCAATACTATTAATACATTGAATGGGCTATATTTCATGATATTACAATGATTTTTCTTGTGAATAAACTCCAATTTAAGTAGAAAATTGAAGCCCTTTTTACCTATTTACTCTAAAGAAGTATCCGAACATCATTCTTAAACGACCTCAAAATCACCTTCCATTAGCTGAAATGATGAAAAAAATAAACTTAATCTTAATACTTATTTGCTTTATAGGTTCATTTTGTTTTGGACAATCATACACTAGTCTAATTACGACCAGTAATGAAAACACAGCTGACTCTGTAATCTTTCAACATTGCTTAGACAGCATAAGTAAATACGTCTATTTAGATTCCAGAAAAATCAAACCTTATAAGGCGATCTGTGAGCAAATGCTAGCCAATAATTCAGCCTTAACTAATCGCCATCGTTTAGGGTTTGTCATTGAATGTATTTATGATCAATACAACAGTGGCAATTCGATGGGCGCTTTTAAAATTATAGAAACCAATAAAAAACTATTGGATCAAGATGATGTTTTAACTGCTCAAAAAACTCAACTAAAATATTTAGAGGGCTTTACTTTGCTTGAGTTGGGGGAAAGTGAAGATGCACAACGTAGATTTTATGATCTCTTGGCCTTTGCTCAAGCCAATAAGGATACGACAACAATAGTGCAAGTCAGTTATTCATTGGGGCTACTTTTTACCTATCAAAATGAGTTTGAGAATGCAGAAAAGTATTTTACGTCCTGCTCTAATCTGATCCCCCCGCATAAGGTAAGTTATAGGCTAAACACCAATCTGGAAATAGTAAAAATGTACATCAAAAGTGGACAAATTGATAAAGCACAATACCATAATAAGATTTCTTTGCACCTAACAGATTCGCTGAATAACCCTGATTTGAAACTTGATTTTCTATTGCTTCAAGTTGATATTGATCTCGAAAAAGGACATCCTGAACGTACCCATGAAGTACATAAGGAAGCGACTATGATCGCTAAAAAAATGGGCATACCTTTTTACCGACAAAAGTGTCTGCGATCTTATGCAAAAATACTCATCGCCCAAGAACGGTTTGAAGAAGCATTATTGATTTATGACGAATTAATTCTTGAAGATGAAAAAGAAGGAACTAATTTAGACACTAAACTAACCTATTATCAAATGGCCTATCAAATGGCAGAACGAACAAACAATTATGAAAAAGGATTCAAATATATTTTAAAATCAAATGAAATAAAAGATAGTCTTTCTACAGAAGAACAAAAACAGAAAAGTCAATATTTAACCATCAAATTTGATGCAGAACAAAAGGAACAAGATAACATCTTATTGACTGCTCAAGTGCTACAAAAACAATCTCAAAATAAATTTCTATACGCCTTAATTACTATTTTCTTAATCGGTATCCTTTTTCTTGTTTCTGCATTTCTGCAAAAAAGAAAATTTAATACCCGATTAAAAGAAGAAGTGAAAAACAGGACAAAGGAACTGAAGAATGCAAATGTATTGTTAAAAGACTTTAATGAAGAACTTAATCAATTCAACAATATACTTTCTCATGACTTAAAAGAACCCTTGCGAAGTATCGTAGGATTTAGTTCCTTAGCAATTAAAGAGATAAAAGGAATTGACAACAAACGCTTAGCTGAATACTTAGCTTTTGTCAACAAAAGTGGTAAACAACTCGACAGTCTCATTGATGATGTTTCAACGTTTAAATCTATTGGAGAATCATCTTCAATGAAATTACAATTGGTAGATATGAATTTGAAAATTGATGCCGTTATCGAATCAAATCCTATTTTCTTCAAAAGTAGGAATGCTAAAGTAATGTTTAAAGATCTTCCTCAGATTTATACTTCTGATACCGCTGTCTTTTTGGTATTTAAAAATTTGATTGAAAACGGAATCAAATTTAATCAAAGCATGGAACCTACCATTCATATTGACTACGAACAAAAAGATAATTTCCATCATTTTTTAGTGACAGATAATGGGATTGGGATTGCAGAAAAATTCCATGAAAGGGTATTTGGAATGTTCAAAAGATTAAATGATCGTCGAACTTATTTAGGATCTGGATTAGGCTTAAATATCGCAAAAAAACTATTAGATAAAGTAGGCGGTAAAATTTGTATTCTCCAATCTGAAGAAAATAAAGGCAGTACTTTTCAGATAAGCTTACCCATCGTAAAACCAACAGTTCTAGAAAACAGAGAGGAAAGATTGATTGTAACGGAATATAATTAAGGGCTAAGGGGAATTAGTTATACTTGTCGGTTTACTGGTTCGTAATGTGTACGTATTGTTGTAAATTAACAGTGTAGTTTTTTAACATTAATAGGATTGAGTTTTTTGTTGTGTGGAGGATTTATTTATTTTCAATATTATCCTCCTTGTCTTGTTTTTCAAATAGTATATGAAAAGTCGATTGTTTTTTCTTAATATTTTCTGCTTTTATTATACTAGAATCGATAGGCTGTCAAGAAGTAGTATCTCATAGTAGTAGATTTCAAGCTGTTAATATTAGACATCCCATTGCCTCTTTCTAGTCTAAGAGTAAAAGTAAAATCATTATATTTTAAACCTGTTCCTGCAATTACACTTTGTTCATGGTTTCGAGTAGATCTTACTGCAGGTTCAATAGTTTTAGTTATTTCGTTGGACAATAATCTTTCAGCCTCTCTGGAATTAATTGTTCTAATTACTACTCCATTTGAAATTCCAAGATTTGCAAAAAGGAAAACTGATCCTATTGGATACTTAAATTGGACCATATTATTCAGATTAAAATACGTATAACCAATTTTCGATACAGAAGAAATTGAATGATTGTTAGATATTATCTCTTCATACTCCGATTCCGTTGAGTAATTAGTTACTAGAAATTCATTATAAATAGACCACTTTCCTTGACTTCTAGGAAATACAAAATCTAAGAACAAGCCAAAAGAAGGATCGATAGATAAATCAAAACTTGGATTAATTAAGTGGTCAAAAACTTTACCTTCAAAAAATAATTTTGTGAAAGATACTCCACCAATAAGTCCAAACTCTTTTTTTGCTTTTTTTGCTTCTCTTTTGAAAAGAACTTCTTCATTAGAACAAGAATAGTAGTTCTCAAATAGGTTAATGAGATATTTTTCTGTGTACCCTATCTTTTTTGCTTCCTCAAATAAATCAGGACAACCTTTTAGATACTTATTTAACTGGTTGACGTATTCTTTGTTCTCTTTTGTTTGTCTTTGCCCTTGAACTTTTGCAGTGTATTTTTTATACATTAGCAATTCATATCCATTTTTCGTTTGAATATAGTAACTATCTGCTCGGTTCTTACCTTTATAAAAGAATAATGACTTTTCTCCTCTAAAAAGCGTTTGCAAAAACACAGTGTCAGTAGATGTTTTGACATTAGGATTACCTTCTGAATTAGCTAATTCTGTATCATTTAATGCTACTTCAACGATTGCACTGACATAAATTTCATCTTTTACTCTAAATTCTAATATGTCTGATGTTTTTTTAACAATAGACTCTTCATTTAAATTATTCTTGACATTAATAAAATGTGGGTTTTTAATCCATCCCCTGTAATCTATAAAGGCATTTATGGTATCTCCATTTGTGGCTATTATCTTACCTGACAAAAAATTAGATTGAGCAATTGTAAATTGACAAGCTAGAAGTCCGATAATCAAAATTTTAAGTTTTTTCATAATTCTTATTTTTTATTTAGCTAAGGTGATTGTGTTATTATTCAACACATCCCCTAAAACTCAATCCTCACTCCCTCACTCTTCTCCTGTATCAAAAGGTTTTCAAAAACAGGCTGATCATTTTAATTAACATATTTACTATGGATAGCATAAAAACAAAGTATTGCTAAGTCGATTTAAAACAACCTGCTACTCTCCTCTTTACTTTTGCATTTGTTATCACTCGTTCTGAGTCATTATTATGCGGAAGGTAATTTTGGATGATAAATAAACATAAATAGCGATACTCTGCGTGAAATCAAGCCTTTTACAAAGCTCAATTACTTCAAAGTTAAGGAATTATTCTGAGACGCTATAGGCACTCGAAAATCTAGGGAATGTAAGTACTGCTCAAAGTAAGTGAGGCCGATACCAAGCCGCTTAACAAGTGCTAAAAGTATTCAGACAGTAGCTGATAATTAACTACTGCACTTAGCAATATTATCAAATATCTTCCCACCCATCATGCTATGAATAAAAGCATCCCAAACCAGTATCTCTTGCTCCAAAAAATTATTTTCCAACCAAATTAAACCAACCTAAAACATTAAGGTCTTACTAGATAGACCTCAATATTTCTCATCAAATCACTTCTATCAAACTCTAAATAACAACCATTATGAATAAAAAAATTACACTATTAATTAGCAGCTTCTTTTTATCCTTAACCATCTTTGGACAATCCTACTTTCAAGGAACCGCAGGTATATTTGTATTAGGAATCGTGAATCTACCTATGCCCGTTAGCGAATATGAAAAAGAATTTGTAAGCGGTACTGCAGTACGCACCACATGGAATACCTTAGAGACCAGTCCAAATATATTTGATTGGACATTTTTAGATAACGAGATCAATAATGCCACAACACACGGAAAAAAAATATCCATTTCTGTTTTAGGTTATCCGGATTGGTTGGGGGATGAAAATGTTCCCTTGTACAATTATATTGATAACAAACCGACTAGTCCCACCTTTGGAGATACCCTTCAATCCCCCATCACCTGGAGTGATGAATATGTAACAAGACTTGAAAATTTAATTCAAAACTTGGCAGATAAATATTCCAATGATACCACCGTTGCCTACATAAATGCTTATGCCGGAAGAATGAATAATAATCTTCCAACGACCGTAGCCAGTGGTCAGGACTTTTGGACGGCAACCAATTATCATCGAGATACATTGGTGACCAAAATGAATCGTCTGACGGATTTTTACATGTCTGTTTTTCCAAACACCCCCGCTTTCAATTCCTTAGAAAACATTCCCTTTGAAATACCTGCATCCGGTTTTCCCAATAATTATGTCATCACCGAATTTGCCAATTATGGTGCAACCAACTATCCCGAACGATTTGGCGTGTGGCGGGAAGACCTTTCGTCCTGTACCGCTACCACTAATGCTAATGGGCATTGGGCCTTGTTGAATAATCATCCCTGTAGAACAGGCGCTCAAATGGTTTGGAATGTTCAAGATGGACCTATTCGAATGAATCAATGTGGCAATCTACCAAACACAAAGCAACATGTTTTGACTCTGGCTATTGAAAAAGGCTTCTCCATGAACATGCGGTACTTTGAAATCTATAAAGTGGATATCGATGACTCCTCATTGGCAACTACTCTTCAAACTATGCACGATAGTATTATGGTACGGGTACAAAATTGCCAACCGCTGGCGACCAATACAAAGGAGGTTTCCTTAGAAAATAATTTGAGCTTTTATCCCAATCCTACTTACGATAAAGTGTATGTTGAATCTCAGGAGGCTACTCTTGTTCCGCTAAGCATTCAGGTTTATAATGCTTTGGGGCAAAGGGTGTTGATGAAATCAGCTACTGGTGCAATCACCGAAATTGATTTAGTGGGTTTTGAGACGGGGATGTATTTTTTGGTGGTTGAAAGAGAAGGGAAGGTAATTTCTTATAAGGTAGTGAAAAATTAAAAATGAGGGGTGTTGTAAAGATCAGATGAATTCTGTAAAGACAGGTATTCGTCCTAATAATATAGCAAATAGATTTCCAATGCTGGCTTATTCAATGTTGGAGGACAATGAAGTTTCTGCTATCTGGGCTTATTTAAAAACGGTCCCAAAAATCCATAACATAAACGATTTTACTCCAGATGATGAATAGTATTTGAAGGCTAAAAAAATAAGAGTTAAGGTAAATTGTTTTCTGTATTTAAAATTATACTCACCATTGTTTTGAATTTATACTAATTCATATTTTTAGAAATAGATTCAAAAATCGGGGGTTCTTTTTTTATTGATGAAAACGCTTAGTATAATTGGCCTAGTGGCGTTTAACCACTATGAATTTTTTACACGTTGTTGGCAATAGTTATTTTATTCGATTTGCTGCTTGGTCACTGTCAATAAATCCATTTAATAAAACAATTCTTTTTACTAAATCTGTCGAATCTTTCAAAAATCTCATAGATGCGTCCGTTTGTTCTAAATAAAATTGATTTGATGATTGAGGAACTAAATATATTTTATTGGTTCCCATAAATACAAATAGACTATCATTTGAATCAAGAACCTCGAAACTTACATTTTCATTTATTGCATAGGTACCTGAAAAATCCTTTAAAATAGTTTTGTCAATGTCAAATGGCTCCCTTAATAACGGAAGTCTATACTCTTTGTTCTCAAGTATTGCATTGATACTATTTGATATTTCCTTTGCAACAGGATGTTTTCGGTTACTTAAAACGACAATTGATACATTATTCTTTGTGTCATTCACCAATGAATAACTAAACCCATCGTTATCTAAATAACCATGCACACTTAATTCCTTTGGATTAGATTTCAAAATTTTTATTAGGTCACTTCCAGTAGATTTCAGTCCTTTGCTACTAAATACTTCTTTCAGATTATAGATTGGCGATTTCTGCAATTCGAGTCCTTTGCCTTGATAATTGTGGTATAGATAACCTACAGCAATGGATGAATCTATTTTTTGAAAATAAGTGTTTTCTAAATTTAAATCATCACTATATTTCTCAATATTTTCTTGATAGTTTTTATTGGTTACCTTTTCTATTAACCTACCCAGAGTATTATAGTTAATATCAGCGTTTTGATTTATTAAGTTATTTATAATAATATCAGATTCAATTTCTGTTAGGTATTTAGATAATCTATCAGTCCGTTTGATTTTTCCTTCTTTTACTAATCTATTTACAATGTTGATTGTAATTAATTCTGTTATTTCTCCAATTTTGAAAGCGGTTTTGGTCGAAAAGGGAATCTTGTTTTCATAATCAGCAAATCCAAAACTTTGATCATATACAATTGTGTCCTCTTTAGCGATTAAAATTGTCCCACTGAATCGGTTTAATTCGAGATAGCGATTTGCGAGACTATCTATTTTATCGCTTTTCAATGTTTCGAAACATTGGCTTGTAGTTTTATGGTCCATTTTGCAAGACAAAAGACATGATATGAAAATTGCGAGGTAAGTTATTTTGTTCGTCATTCTTTTAATTATTCCTAACGTTCTCGTGCAAATGCAATAGTCGCGTTTAGCGACTATTGACATTTTGCACATTGCTCACTGCTGTTTCTTTTTTTTAAGATAAAAAAGCCTTCTTTGCCCAATCTTCAAAATTCGGTAATTTGATTCCTAGCAAACTTCTTATTTTAGTTGTATCAGGATTCAACAAATGACTTCCTTCAGTATCTTGCCACTCATAAAACTCAGCTAATTCTGAAGCTAATTCTTGCCCTACAATTGGAGTTAAAAATCCTTGTAATTGTTGATGAGTCAAAGTATGGTAAAATAATTTTTTTTCTAATATTGTTCCTAACCGATTAGCTAATTGACTTCCATTGATTCCTTCGTTTCCGCCTATTTGATAGAAACCTCCTTTAATTGATTCATTTCTTAAGGTAGCTTCAACAAATATAGCTAAGTCGTTCCAAGATAAATAGTTTACAGGTAAATCATCTGGAATCGTCTGTGGAATCATTCCTTCTTTTTCGATTGCTTCTCTATATGAAGTTGAAAAATTCTCAAGATATTCAGTTGCACTTAAAATTATTGCATTAGGAAGTGTTTCCAGAGCTTTTTGTTTCATTTCGAATCTAGCATCTGGACTGTCCTTATGAACTTTTTGTGTAGGAACAGTGCTGCTAATAACGAAAACAGTTGGAGGGGCTCCCGCTTCTTTAATAGCTTCGATCGCGTTATTTGCTAATTGAATCATGAGAGATGGAG
>CAYTVR010000169.1:0-15047 GCA_964441245.1 uncultured Saprospiraceae bacterium
CGCCTCGGGTACATATTTAGTGCGTAATTAGCTAACAATCAGCTGATTACGCATTTTTTATTTTATGTGGTTAAACAATGGTAAAACATTTGCCAAATAAAGTGAAATAAATTAGAATGATTTAATGGAATTTTCGTAGTGTACTTATATGATTTGAAATGGCCTTTAATAAGGAGTTGAGCTTTTAGAGAGATATTGTTGATTTGGGGTTATTTTAGTTGTTTAAATGTACCCGCTTACATGTGTCCTTTCATTATCGATTGCTTAACCAAAGTTTACCCCGAAACTGACCTCGATTAATTCAATTCTAACTTTAATTTTCCCTTCACAATTAGAAAAATCAGGATAAAGACAGAGTTACTCCCTCTTTTTAATACAACGGCAAGAAAAAGCATAGGATTTTAGACTATCATTTTTCACCGACTCCTTCTCTTTCTTGAATTTAAAATACCAAGCCTTAACCAAACTTATCTCCGAATTACTCCAATAATAACCACTTATAGTCAATCCGTTATATTTTCCATATGGATTACGAGCCCCACCAAACAAAGCGATTAAATGGGGCTTCTCTTTTTGAGCCAAATTATCTGGTTCATAATGCACTATCAGCTTCCACCATTCCTCAAAAGTTGCTAAACGCCATCCCTTAGGACAAGCCTTTATAGCTGCATTCCAAGTATATAGTCGTCCATATTTATTTGTATCGACTAAACATTCTGTTAACGTTCCATCCGATAAAGTACAAGCCACTGTTGAAACGGTTACATTTCCATCAGCCGTTAAAAAAAGAGACGCATCTACTTCATTGACTATATATGCAGAATTGTCATCGTTATCCATACTATTAGCAACATAACCAGTTGGCTGGTCACAAGCTTCTTGGCTGACATCAGGGTTGCCTTGGCTATCTCCATCAGCATCTTCATACCAAGTTGTTTCTGTGCAAGAGATATCCGTATCATCGTCCTTTTTACAGAAGTTTAGAAAATTATTGTTCCAAAAAGAGCAACAACAAGAAAAACTAAATGCTTCATTTTTGATTTTTATAGTATTGTGATATGAGCTTTCTCTTTTCGAAAATTATTTGAATTAATTCCGTTTTCTTCTTTGCGGAGGAGCTGCGTTTTCGAATTCTGTTTCTGAAATAAAGCCGTCCGCGTCTTTATCCATTTTGGAAAAATTATCTTTCAGTCGACCTTGTACTTCAGTTTTTGACAACCTGCCATCTTTATCTACATCCATCTTCGTCAGCAAATCTGCAAACTGAGGGCGCTCCCCTCTGGGTTGCTTTCCTCCTCTTTGTTTTCTTGCCGGTTCGGAAACAGTTGTTTGATCAGTACTTGAAGCTGATGTTTTTTTGGAACAAGCAGGCAATAATAGTCCCAACATTGCTACCGACAAAAGATTTAAAATTACTTTTTGCATTTTTTTTGATTTAATTTTTATAAAAAAATAAAAGACTTTATTGTCTTTAGTTATGCTTATTTCGAATTAATTACCTTCAATTTTTGAAGTCCTGTATTTTAAAAAAATAAAAAATCCTAAAAATCCTACCAATATTATTCCTGAGTATCTACTAGGTATTGCCATTGCTTTATTTGTACCTGAAGTCGAAGTCAAAGAGACCAATTGCGAATCTTTCACCGCAAAATGTACGGTATGCTGATTTGAATTATCTAGGACAAATTGTTTTTGTTTAAAATCTGTTTTTAAAATTATCAAAGCACTTTGATTTCTGGAGATGTCTTTGAAACTGCTGTTTTTAAATTTCACAGTACGAATGTTTTCCGGCACTCCTTCCACTTCAAAAACAGCATTGGTTTCGTGCCCTAATTTCACTATTCCATTTTTTAAAACAATATTATCACTTTCATTAAAATGGATTGAAATATTTTCTTTTACATGTTGGATGACTAGTTCTTGAAATTCTTCTGGTGTAGTATAAGAACCCTCTCCGTAATGCTGATGTATTTCATACTCATAACAAGTTAATGCAGCACGGACTTGTAATACCCATTTGTTTTCTCCTTGTTCTGACAAAATGGTGGAAGAAAGGTCGGGTTGATGTGCTTGAACTGTCCCGTGCCACAATAATAAGCTGAAGAATATTATCCATTTATGCATATTTTCTAATTTTTGAAGTCTACTTTTATTCATCATTAGAAGTAGTCCCGCTAGTTGAATTAATTTTGTACTATTTGACGTAGGCACCATGTAGCCCGTTGATGAAATTATTTTCACCTGCTGCATCAACGTGATAGTGATACCCTCTACTATCATCATAATGCCCTCTAAGCTCATCCAAATCTGTTGGCTCATTATTATTTTCATCTAATTGAGCATAGATACCATGACCATCCAATGCATAGCCAATTAGCGGAGCGTGTCCATCCTTTTGGGCAACTGAAAAACTCACTCCAGTAGCTGTATGATAATGATACCCCTGATGGACATTGATGTGACCACCTGCATCGTCAAAAGGTGCGAGGGTATATGCACCAAGGATATTATTTACTGGCGCAGGAGCAGAAAATTCCACACCATTTAATGCAAGGCCACGAGTGGAGGGACTGGCGCTAGGGCCTCCACGCCCACCTTGTGGTGGGCCATCTGGTCTCGGTCTTTCAGGTCTTCTCTTTTCATCTTTCGGCTTATCAGGTCCGGCCCCTCTGGGCCCTTTATTAAAAACAATGGGATTATCTTGTAAGACTGGTGTGATTGGAATTACCCAAGTTCGCGAGACATTAGTAATATAGGAGGGAAGGCACTCTACACAGAAATTTTTGTATTCTTCTCCGACATTCGGATTTGCCGCATTAATACAATCTTCCTTTGTTTTGGTAACATAAATTTTACCATTGGCATCATACATCTGCCAGGTAGCGTCATTGTATAAAGTCGCCATGTTTTTGACAAACGCCCCATCTACATCATACACTTTATTATCTTTCAGCCAGATTCCTCCAGCGCTTGCATCATCGGAAATATTTGTTGGACACCAGGGGCCCATCTGGTGGTCAGTCGGTGTACTATTTGTCACTATTTGATAACACTTCGTTTTTGCCCCGTCAGAAAGTGTGCAGTCAACAGTAGTTATTATCG
Organism: uncultured Saprospiraceae bacterium; assembly: GCA_964441245.1. Lineage (GTDB taxonomy): Bacteria > Bacteroidota > Bacteroidia > Chitinophagales > Saprospiraceae > JALZUU01. The sequence goes on from CAYTVR010000169.1 coordinate 3,103, forward strand.
TATTCGTATTAGCAGATTTGAGGTGAGCAACCTCGACATTAATTACTGTTTTTGAATGGTTCGTATTTGAATTACTCTTATTGTCGGAAGTCGTACAAGACATTGCTCCCAAAGTAAGAAAAACAAAAATGACTATATTTTTCATGCTTAATAACATTAGGTGAAAATGTATAATTTATAGAAAAGCAATGACCCAAATTTCCTATTTATAATTATGGGTCATCGCTTCTGTAGTTTTATAAAAAACCAATTTTTAATTAACGTATGTACCATGTAGACAGTTGATAAAATTGTTATTTCCTGCATAGTCAACGTGATAGTGGTAACAATTCGTTTCAGTTCCGTCAGAGAATGTGCAAGGAACTGTTGTCACAGTAGTTTCAGAATTGGCAGCGGTAAAATTCGCAACGTCCACATCTATAACTGTGTTTGAACTATTGGGGTCAGCATCATCCGTGTCCGTATTACCAGCGACATATCCTGTGGGCTGCTCACAAGAATCAAAGGGGACATCTGGATTTCCCAGGCCATCTCCATCTGCATCTTGATACCAAGTAGTTTCTGTACATGGGTTTTCATCATCTTTGTTACAAGAGGTCACTAAAACCATTGTGCCAAAAAAACAATAAGGGAAAAAGCTAAATTCTTCATTTTTAATTTTAATTATTTGTGATTTATAATTTCTTTTTAGACAATCGTCTTATGATTATCCTTCGGTGAGATTTGTTTTTAAATGAGGTCACCTATTATTAGCAAATGTGCTCAATTGAATACTTTACAATTTGGTCACTTCAAAATAAACCGTATCCGTACTTATCCCAGTCATTATTCCTAATCCATTTTCAATATTAGTTGGCGGCTCGACTATGGAAGAGGAAGTACTCTCTGCGGTAGAATACAAGGCTGCATATTCAGGATTCACTCGATATACAACGACTCGATAAGTACCAAAATATTGAATCTCTCGTCTAGTGTCTACATTGTATTCTGAAGTAATAGAAGGTTCGGTTATAAAGCCACGATCGCCAAGACTATTGCCAAAATTTTCATTAATATACTCTGGATAGGATTCTATATTTTCAACTAAAACATAAAAATAATCTCCTTCGCTATTTTCCCAAGTTATATCTATCGGATCTGTTTGTGTTGGAGGTTGCATCATGACTCCAGCTTCTACTTTAGAGATCGAAATTTCTGTGGGAGAAATCGTAACTTCTTTTTTCTCTGGAACAAAAGTATTAGCAGTAACAATAGTTTCGCCACTTTGAAACTGCATAGAATAGTTGGTTGCCTCCTTTATCAATAGACTCGAATTTTCATAATATCCATCTCCTATGGATTCTAAACTATAAGTATTTGTCCCATCGCTAATTTCGATTATTAAATCATCAATAGTTTTTACATCGGTAGTGGTGTCAGTATAACCAATTGATTGAGTTACTCTAAAAGAATCCAAAGAACGCTCTGCGATTAAATAACTCTGGACAATGATGGTATCCGTCTCAAAGTCATCAATACTTGTATTATCACAAGAGGTGAAGGATAGTAGGACAATAAAAACACCCGAAAGAAAATATATTATTCTTTTCATTTTTCTAATTTTATACTCAGAAGTTGTTTTAAAAAAATTCTTATCTCAAGCTCCATGTAAAAAACAAACTTGGGGTAATGTTAAGTAGAGAAACATTCGTTTCCAATAGTTCTCCTTCAATCACTTCATATTCTTTATACCAAGTATTTTGACGATTATAAATATTGAAAATAGATACTCCAATACTTCCTTTCGTATTCCCAAAATTCAAATCATAAGTCGCAGATACATCAAAACGATGATAATCAGGAAGGCGTAAAGCATTCTTACCACTTACTTCAAAATAACCAGATTTAGTACCATCCAACAATTCAATTTCATAAAAGCTGGTAGGAGAAGTATAAGGTTTGCCAGAAGCATATATGAAAGTTGCACCAAGGGTTAATTTACCAACAGTGTAATTACCAACTAATTTCAATTCATGCGTTTGATCTTGATTCGCAGAAAATGGTTCGTCTCCAAAGGCATCAAAATCATACTTTACACTTCCTAAAGTATAACCAAGCCATCCTGTAAATTTTCCTGATTTCTTTTGTAATAAAAATTCTACTCCTTTTGCTACTCCTGTTCCCGTATAAAATAATTCTTCATAATCTAAAGTTCTATTGGGCCCCATACCAGAAGTTGTTAACCTTGTAGAATATTCAGATAAGCCATCTAAATTTTTATAGTAAGCCTCCACATCAAAAAGGAAAGAAGGCGTTTCATAACTGACTCCTCCAATAAAGTGTTCCGAAAAACTAGTAGGTATATTTTCTCCATTTGCTAATAACCAAAAATCTCGACTCCCCTGTTGGATATCTTCTCGAACTATTCGTGTAGCAAATTGATTGTATCGTCCCCAAGCACCTTTGAATTTTATTCTGTCAGAAAAAAGATAGCTTAAAGAAGCTCTTGGTTCAAAATAAACTTGATTCGTGATCGAATATTGGGAAGCTCGAAGACCAGCCTTAACAATCAATTTGTCTCCAAAAGTGTGTCTATCTTGAATATATAATGAGTTCGTCCAACCTTCATCAGCTCGGTTTAAGATGGTGAGGGTATCATTTTGAATCAAATTATAATCGATGCTATTATAAGTCAATTGTGCTCCAAATTCTAGTTGATTATCAGATGTAATTTTCCATTCGTTATCCATTTTCAAGGTCACGTCTTGAAGATTATTGTATTCGTAAGTACCCGCATTTCTTACCGTTGTAGAATCATCTCTAATAATAGTTGTGTTATTACTTCGGTCTCTCTCGCTATAATAGTTAGAATAGGAAAGGTTGACATTAGAATAAAATCTATCCGACCATTTTCTACTCCATTTTAAACTTGCCCCCCAGTTACCCCATTGCGTAAGATCAGTCGCCGTTCTTTCAAAAGTAAAATCTGGTTCAACTCCTCCTCTAGGAGGGCCAAAATCATTTTGGTCATTACTCCGCGAATTGTCTAAATCATCTTGACCATTATAAAAGCTAAACGAAACTAAATCTTTAGAACTTGGACGATAAGAAACCTTAGCATTGAGGTCATAAAAGTAGGAATTAGGAGAAGTTTGTTGTTGTCCTCCACGTCTTCCAAATCCTGGTTGTTGAGTCGCATTTTCATCACCTCCGGTGAATGATTCAAATAAATTATTGTAAAAATTACTTTGGAATGAACGTCGTCCCGCCAATAAGATGGAACCTTTTCCTTTTGCAAAAGGTGATTCTATAAAAGCATTGAAACTCACTAAGCTTATTCCAAATCCTGTATTAAATTGTTCGGTGTTTCCATCCTTACCAGTCAACTCAACTACACTCGATAATCGTCCTCCAAACTTTGCATCAAAGCCTCCTTTGTGCAACTGGACATCTTTGATAGCATTAGAATTGAAAGCACTAAAGAACCCAAACAAATGATCTACATGGTAAACTGTAAAACCATCAAATAAAATCAAATTTTGGTCTGGAGTTCCTCCTCTTACATATAATCCTGATGAACTTTCATTACTTCCACTGATCCCTGGTAATAGTTGTAAAGATCTAAAGATATCTTTCTCTCCAAAACTGGGTAACTTATCCAATTGAGCTGGAGAAAAACCAATTTTACTAACGCCTTGGCTTGCTTTTAACAGTTGCTCTTCCTTTGTTGCAGAAACGACCACCTCCTGCAAATTCTTACTAAAATCCAACAATTCGATTTCCAAATTTTCAATGTCCAAGTCAGGAGTCAATCTAAATAATCGAGTCTGATACCCCAAATATTGAATCTCTAAAACAGCGGTATCGTTAGGCACATCAAACAAGGTAAAGTATCCATCTACATTAGAAGAAACACCATTCGTGGTATGTTGTAACAATATGGAAGCAAAAGGTAATGACTCTCCGGTATTCTTATCTTTGATTTTTCCAGAAGCAGCAAAATTGGTCCGTGTAGGTGTTCTTGCAGTAACTTCCACAATAGATTTTACATTTTTATTTTCTGTAATCCGAACGGTTCGAGGTGCAATTAATTCGTAGCCTAATTCCGTATCTTTTAATAGAAGAGGCATTGCTTTACTTAATCTCAACTTTGGAATAGAAGCTTTTATGTAAATATCATCAATAAGTTTATCCTCATATTCAAAATTAATTCTATGGTTTATTTCCCAGTCTAAAAATACTAAGCTAAGCAGCTTTTCATTAAAATTTCCTTTAACTTTAATATCCTGAAAATCTTGAGAAAAAATTGTTGAAATGTAAACGAGGAAGAAAAAAAATATAAGTAAAATCCTCATCGAGTTTGATTGCATAGTCTTGTATTTTTAGGTTCAATGAGATACGATTATCCCACGATTACGTTTTAAATAAAAAATTAAGAGAATAGAAAAATAATAACCCACCACTCTACATATTATTTTTACACACATGTATTTCGTTGCTTTTCTTCTCAAGCTAAGGAGGGTTTCTTCAGTAGCATTTCATTAAGTTGTTGTTTTTAAAATGTATTCACTTGCGATTGCCAAAGCCTATTGTGGTTCAAGGACAAAACTTATTATATTGCGTTTTCGTTAATATTTCTTCAAGTGATTTCACCCAATTATCCCAAGCAGTCATTAAACGTGCATTTTTTTCATGCCCCGATTCATAAGCCAAAATATCTTCAACCCTACTCACATAGCGGGCGTTTATTTTTTCAGTTTTAATTATTTTCTTTTTGGACAACTTAAGATATTTGGACATTTCATAGTTAATTTGAAATAATGATAATGTTATACTCTTATCTAAAAACAAGGTGTTTTCATTTTTAATTATGAGTTGATTAATCAGCAGCAATAAATGAAGGTTAATTTTTTTCATGATTCAAAAATTTTCTTAGCTCTTAATTTTGAAATTTCTCAAATCATATTTAAAACTCAACATCGCATATTGCTGTAAAACATTCGTCTGAATATCTTCAGCATAAACTTCAGTAATATTTCGAGTCAAGGAATTATTTTGATTCAACAAATCAAAAACCGTTAAACTAATTTCTCCTCGGTCATTTTTAAATATTTTTTTACCAATGCTCATATTCCAAAGTAAATAGTTCGAGTCAAAATCGTCTGCTAAGCCATCATAAAAATCATGGGTCAAATCCGTTCTAAACACAAAACCATCACCCAAAATCAAATTGAATTTTAATTTTGTTTTTTGGTTTAAATAGTTGGTATTGCTTGCTGCTTGCAAAGTGTTTTCTGCAAAATTAAAGTTGCTTCGAGAGGAAATGGTAAAATCAATTCGTTCACTAATGTTACTTGAAAGGGTCAATCCGATACCTAGATTAGAATTAATCGCATAGTTCAATTCCTCATTGATTAAACCTGGTGTATGAGTATGATTTGCTGTAAAATCAATATTCAAATTAGAATTGATGGGCGAAACAGGAAAGCCATACGTTAGGAAAGAACGCAAGTTATAATAACCATCTAAATTGACGGGGACAGAAATCTGAGCATCCTTCTCTAAGGTAATATCATAATCGGCTGCCGAAAAATAAGTACTACTTGCAATATAATTATTGGTCAAACTGCCACTAAGCATGGCAAAAAAGACGGACGATTTTTTAGTATTTGTTTTTGAATATCGCCCCATCAAGTTGTGTTGATAACCCTGTAATAAATTCGGATTACCGATAGATAATTGTAAAGGATTGCTGTTGTCCACCACATTTTGTAATTGCTCTATACTTGGTAATTCCGTATTAGTGCGATACATCAATCGAAAATGTTCGGTTTCCGAAGGACGATAAGAAAATTTCGCCATCGGTAAAATATTCAAAAACTTATTTTCGGTCGTCGCATTATAGGGTAAAGTTTGTTCCGTTAATAATTCTGACCACTGCAAGTTTGCCCTTGCCATTAGTCGCCATGCCCTTGACCTAAAACGGTAACCACCTCCAAGTGATTGACTAAAATAATCATTCGAAAAAACATTGCTCAAATTTTCATTAAACGAGTCATAAACCTTTGTCGTTTCCACAAAATCGAAAACTTCTTTTGTACTTTCTTCTTGTTGGTAACTCACCTTGTAATCCAGCATGAGTAGGCTTTGTTCAGTAATCGGCTCGGTGTATCGAACATTAGTTGCCAAATTCCATTTATGATTATCAAGCGTTGAGCATTGATTTAGGTTAGTAGTTGCTGTCTCAAATAAGTTGTCAGACAACAAATAACTTTCGCCACTTTTTGGTGCAAACCCACTGGTTATATTAATAGAAAATGTACGCCCTTTTTTATTGAACCTATGTCTCCACAGTAAAGAATTACTCAAATTCAAAGCATTTAAATTCGCCAAAAAATCACTTTCCGTTTGATTTAATAAATTAGAATTAAATAGCGTCTGACCAAACACCGTTTCGTGTCCGTCATTACCTTGCCAGATCGCATTTGACCGCCACTTCACAGAGTTATTTTCATTTATTTTATATTCAAAAACACCTGCGAATCGGTGGTTCACGTTAGTACTTTCTGTAAGACTTTCCTCCTCATATAAATCGGTCAATCCTTCGGCATCAAAATATTGTTGAGTCAGGTTTTGCTCAGTTGTATTGTCTGATTGGTTGAAAAAATAACTAGCAGACACTTCTAAGTTATCTCCCCATTTGTCAGAAAAATTAATCCCAAAGGCATTGGAAGATGTAATTCCTCCTTGCTGTGATACCAAAAAATCGCTAGTAGAGATACCCGATTGTTCTTTTCTCGGACCACCTCGGCGACCTCCCTTACGCCCCTTTCCTGATGTCCCAACAACACCGAGTAAATCTTCTGAAGAAAAATTTTGCTGATTGATATTATTCGACAAACCGATGAATGAAATACGTTGGTCACCATTGAAAACATTGATATTGCCACCTGCTTGATATCTATTTTCATAGCCATAGCCTCCATATATTTTTCCAAATTGACCACTTCGCATAGTGGACTTCGTAATGATATTTATGGTTTTAGTTGATTCTCCATCATCATAGCCTGTGAACTGGGCTTGGTCACTTTGTTGGTCATAAATTTGAATTTTATCTATAATTTCTGCTGGTAAGTTTTTTAAAGCAGCCGTCGGATCATTGCCAAAAAAGGGTTTACCATCCACCAATACTTGTTTTACATCTTCACCCTGTGCTTGAACTGTTCCATTGTCAATTACTACCGTGGGCATTTTTTCAATTAAGTCAGAAGCATCTGCATCGGGCATTGTTTTGTAGGCATTGGCATTAAATTGCGTGGTGTCTTCCAGTTGGATTACAGGCAATACTTTTTCAACTATCTGAATTTCTTTAAGATCTACACCCTCTTCCATTTTAAGATTTCCTAAATCAATTGAAGTCCCATCGACTTGAACTACTCTTGAAAAAGTTTGATAACCAACATAAGAAACTTCCAATTGGTAGATTCCATCACTCACCTTTTCAAATTGAAATCTACCTTGGTTATCAGAAAGAGTGCTTTGAATTGCGGTGGTGTTTTTCAAAAAAATATGGGTACCAATAAGTTGGCTATTTTCATAAGCATCTACGATAGTCCCCGAAACTGTTCCCGTTTGAGAATAACCTAAAAAGGCGATAAGCTGAACGACCAAAACAATTATGATTTTCTTTTTCATGATTTTTCTATTTCTGGAATTGAAAAAAACGGTCGGCGCTCTCTATACCGACCGCGGGTGTCCACAAGAATCTGTGAATGAAATTATTATTTGCTTCCTCGACTAGCTTTTCCCCCTTTTCGTTTTCCTTTTCTCCTTTTAGCCTGCATTTTTTCGTAAGTCTCAAATTGAATCTCCGTCAAAACCAGTTTCATTTCAGCACTTTTTTCCGCATTAATAACTGCTCTCATTTCTTTCATGGCAGTTCGATTGTCTTTGTTGGCTTCTCGAGCCTCCTGCATTTTCTTCGCATAAGTCAAATTGAGTTCTTCGACTTTGACCGTTTGTGTTTCGTCGAGGGCTAATTTCTGGACCATTCGCGAAGTTTCCTTTTCTGCCATTTTTTCTGGATCATGCGATTTACCGCCACCTCGTTGTGCATTAGCAGCAAAGGTAAAGGTGAAAAGCATGGCGATAATTGCTAAAAATTTGATTGATGATTTCATTTTTGTTATTTATTAAAAGTGATTAAGAAAGGAGAATTAATAATATCCTTCTCCGATTTTTATTTTTCTAAACTCGAACTACTTCATACATCACATATCCATTGGGTTCTAAAACTGCTTTATAGAACGTTTCATCCAAGCGATAATAAATCATACCTTCTAGTTCAAATACTTCATATCCCTCAGGTAATGCATCCACCCTTGCACCTACAGGAGGTGCAACAACTTCATATCCTCGACCATTACTTAATGACATATAATAAGTTCCGTAGTAATAATAATAAGAGCGTCCTAAAAGTCTTATTCGATATGAATTAGGTGGTAATATGGATATATGAATACCAATAGGTGGTGGAGCAATAATATAACTTCCATTCATCAGTCGATAAAAAATACCATCCCGATAATGGTAGTTTGAATTATGATATTTTACTATCCTTGTCCTTTGCGGTAATACGCTAACTTTTGCCCCTCGTCTGGGTTGCTTACTATACTGCTTAACAGGTGGAGCTGCCATTTCTCTTTTTACAGCACGTGGTTTTTCTTTTTTTTCAGCTTTAACTTTACGTGCTCTTGGTGATCCTTGAGCCCAAATATCAGTCGGTACAAAAACGGTAAAAAGTAACCCCATTGACAATAGACCAATAATTGATTTTAAATTACTCTTTTTCATAATGATTCATTTTTGATTGAGTGATTAAAATGACGTTTTGGAAGTATACCAACCCGCCTTGTTGTGTAAAGTCTATACCTATAGTTACTTAATTATCGTTACAAGATTGGACCTTATTTTCAAAAAGGTGTCTGTCCTAATAAATCCACTTGCGACTGCCATTCCATAAATTTTTCTGTTTGCGATTTGGTCAGTTTCTCATCAAGAATAATTCTCCACTCATCCCAACAGGCAAGTAAAGCCGTATTTTGTCCAGGCATATTGGGATTATTGATGATATTTCTTCTGGAAGACCAATAGTCGTTATTAAATTCCATGATAAATTCCAATTGGATATCCGTTAACTCTAACTTTTCATTCATCGTGTTATTTAACTCTACCAATAGTTCACATTGATTAATTGTCAATGAATGCTGGCTCTTAGGTGTTGTCATTCCCGTTAGGGTGAAGAATGTAACTAGAAATGCGAATGCGATTTTTTGAACTTTCATATTCTTGAAATTTATAATTCAAATATGCGCGTAAAAACAAGTTGGTCAAAACATATTCAACATAGGGTATGATTTCATCGAAGAAAAGGGATATGGACTCAATGACTTTTATTTTAACAGCTAATTAGCAGTTATTGAGTAGATTGGAGTCTAGATAGACAAAAATTTAAGATTGGTTGAGAATCTTTCTTTTAGAGGATAAAAAAAACCATTTTTGTAGTATGGTGAAATTTGAAAAAAATAGAATTCTTTGGGAAATACTGTTACTGTGGGGAGCTTGGATATTGATTAGCTTTTCCCTGACCAATGGATATGAAAATCTTGAAAGGTTTATCAGACGGGAATTACCGTCTCTGATTGGTTTTATCATCATCATTCATGTTAATGTACGTTATCTACTGCCAAAATTTTTCCTACAAAAAAAGCATTTTCTCTATGTTTTAGCGGCTATATTTCTGCTTGTTGGAACTGTTCTTTTTATGTATCACGAAATTTTTCCTTGGTCAGACTGGTTTCACCCGCACTCACATGTTGAAAAAGCTCCCTCAATAAGCCGTGGTCCGCCTCGAGGTGCAAGATGGATGCGAGCATTCACACCTTTAATCATTGCTTTTTTGGGAAGTACACTTGTAGAAATTATCCGCTTTGCAAATAAGAAAGAACAAGAAGCGATTCACTCCGCAAAAGAAAAATTAGAAACGGAATTGAAGTTTTTAAAATCACAAGTCAATCCGCATTTCCTCTTTAATGCGCTTAATAATATTTATAGTCTTGCAGTAATGCAAGCTCCTCAGACTCCCGAAAGTGTAATGCAACTTTCTGAGATACTTCGCTATATGGTCTATGATTCAAATGAAGAAAAAGTACCATTGAAAAGCGAAATCAATTACATCGAAAATTTTGTGGAATTACAATTATTAAAGGATAGCCGAGGGATAGATGTAACTCTTGATTTGGATAAGAACCATATTAATTTTAAGATAGCTCCTCTATTGCTAATTCCTCTTGTGGAAAATGCTTTTAAGCACAGCAAGATTGAAAATTTGAAAAATGGCTTTATTAATATTCAACTTAAAGTAGACATCAATAAATTAGATTTTCGGGTGGTTAATAGTATTCCTGCAAATGATTTCACTAAAGATGAAATCGGTGGAGTGGGTTTAGAAAACACAAAAAAACGTTTAGAGTTACTTTACCCCAATAAACAGCATGAATTAAAGATCAATCAAACCAACGATCAATTTGAAGTCATTTTAAAAATTACAGCTCAATGAAAAAAATAAATTGTCTAATTGTAGATGATGAAGAACCAGCAAGAAATCTTGTAGAAAATTATATCAACCGCTTACCTCAATTACAGCTAGTTGGAAAGTGCAGTAACCCATTTGAAGCGATGCAGGTGCTGCAAGAAAATGAAGTTGACTTGATGTTTCTTGACATTCAAATGCCTGAACTCACTGGCGTAGAATTTTTAAAAACACTTACCCAAAAACCATTGGTCATTTTCACCACGGCTTACAAAGAATATGCCTTGGAGGGCTTTCAATTAGATGTTGTGGACTATTTACTCAAACCATTTCGTTTTGAACGTTTTTTGCAAGCCATCAACAAAGCAGGTAAATTGCTCAAACCAGACAATACAGAAAGTAATAACCATACTTCTACATCTTTACCTTTTCAACCAACAGAAGAAAAACAAAAAAATTATATTTTAGTCAAATCTGAGTTCAAGGTCTTTCGAATATTTTATAAAGATATCCTCTACATTGAAAGCATGAAAGAATATGTCACTTACCATACTGTAAAAGGAAAAACGCTATCATTGGGGTCATTAAAAAAATTGGAACAGGAACTACCTTCGGAATTATTCATGCGGATTCATAAATCTTATATTGCAAATACCCGTTACATCTCTGCTTTGGAAGGCAATATGGTACATATTAAAGAAAAAAAATTGCCCATAGGTACAAGTTATAGGGAGGAGGTTTTGAAGCGAATTTTTTAAGCTAAAATGGATGGAAAACATACTTGAATAAAAAAAATCACTCATTTTAAACTTGTTATCGTGCGGCTAAAAGAGGATCATTATTTTTAATAAAAATGAAGCTCCCCGGGGCAAGCCCCGAGGTATCACTCGGTCCTAATGTATTTCGTATCTAAAACAATTTTAATTGTGTACGATATACTTGATTGTATTTTTTTCCTTGATTCTGTACATAATTTTTTATAACCTCTAAATTTCCATATTGACCAACTGTATTTGCATAAAATCCAGCACTCCAAAAATTGCCTCCCCAAAGTTTCTTTTTAACTTCAGGATGTGCTTTGAATATTTTTATTGCTGTTATACTTTTTACAGTTCTTATAATTTCTGTCGGAAACAAACTTGGTACACTTTGCAAAAGAAAATGTATATGATTATCGTCATAACCAATCTCGATAAATTCAGTCTCATACCTAGATTCTATTCCTTTGCAAATTTTCTCCAAACTTTTCTCTACTGCTTTTGTCAATACTTTTTTTCGATATTTTGCAGGACAAACAAAATGATACAACAACAAGGTTTTATTATGACGTTTATGGATATGCCTTTCTTTCATTTCTCTAAGATAATACATTTCC
>CAYTVR010000170.1:0-14943 GCA_964441245.1 uncultured Saprospiraceae bacterium
TATTGATGGGAGGAGCATTTCAATTCAACGCTTCTGGTTATCGTTTGTTTTTAGGGATTGGAGCAGTATATTGGATTTCTACTTTTTTAGGTGTTTTAGGGCTTTTTTCTTTAAGCAAAAAGGTCGTCATCGGAGGAATCACTGCTGGCGCTATGCTTAGTTTTTATCTTTTTTGGATGCAAATCAATCCGTTTTTAGAAACCAGTCGATCCACTCCAAAGCAATGGGTGGAGCAAAGCACAGAATTGTTGCAAACTAGAAAAGTCAACGCGATTCAAGTCTGTGTTCCCGATTTTGGAGCGCAAGCTCATTTAAATATTTATGCGAAAGCAAAAGGAATTCAAAAAGTATCCTCTATTGCAGATCCTTCATCTTTACGTGGTCAATTCCTAGAAAATAAAACCAGTGTATTTGTTTTAGATCAGAAAGCTTTCCAAATCATACGTCCGTCCATCACCTCTTTTACCAAAATAGATAGTGCCAGCACACGCCTCCAAATGTTTTCAGAATCAGAAATGATTTACTTTGTTTCAGGATATTAAAACAACTTCAATCTATGAAAGGGAAATTCAATGCTGAAAATACTTTATGTGAAACAAAGATTTACAGGAGGTTTGAAGAGTCAGGAGTAAATAGAGATTCTTGTATAGTGATATTTAGGAAGTAATGGAGTAAAAAAAAACAAATAAAAAACCGGCCAGAGTATCTTTAACTTAAGCCGGTTTTTTATTGCTTATTTAGCAAAAAAAATAAATCAACGTTAACGAACGCGGATGCTATGAATTTTGAAAAAGCATAAATAGTAAAATCATTAATACGAGTGTAGCGATAGCTACTACGGTAAAAATCTTTTTGGCTTCCTTTTTATTTTGTATTTCTTGTCTTTGCTTGCGTTTTGATTTTGCCATATTAAAAGGTTTATATTTTAATTTTGAGTGTTATCAATACCCAAATTAAGAAAAAAAAAGTGGAATCCTCAAAAATGTTGCTCAAAAAATTCAACAATTCTATCATCTACCATAATATCTCGAGGTCGTAGTGCTTGTTGTAAAACAATCCCTTCTAAAGTTCGACATCTGCTCAAGGCCACATAGGTTTGACCATGTTCAAAAGCACCTTTTCCGAGATTAATAATGACTTTGTCAAATGTTTTTCCCTGACTTTTATGGATGGTAATGGCCCATGCTAATTTGAGTGGATATTGTGTAAAAGTGCCAACAACCTCGGTCTCAATTTTTCCTCCTTCATTTTCATTCACTTGGTGTTTCATCATTTCCCAAGTCAATTTTTCTACATCGATGTATTTTTTTTCACCATCTTCTTTTTCAATAACGACCGTAATTAGATCATCATTGAGTTTGACGATTTTTCCAATTGTTCCATTAACAAAACGTCTTTGTGGATCATTTTTGACGAACATCACTTGCGCGCCTAGTTTAAGGTGCAAGGCCGTTTCTGTTGGAAAAACTTTAGGATTAAAATTTCCGGTAGCAGAAGCGATGAAGGTATAAGTATCTGTGTTTAATTTTCGTAATTGAGTTTCATTGATTTGGTTGACAATGCTGTTTCGAGCGGACAGAGTGATATAATATTCTTCTGCTTCAAAATCAGGAATATGTCGTTCATTCAAATCTTCTAATTCATCATAATCAATTTGATTCAATCGAACAGCATCGAGTAAACGAACGAAGTGTCCAGATTCTTGGCGATAAGTTTCTTTTAATTCCAAGCGATCCATTTCAAAACCATCTTCAAATACTTGAGCCGAAAAGAAATAAGGGCTTTCGTAAACTGTAGAAAATAATTGCCTTTCTGCCATGGTAGCAACTACTGGAGGTAATTGAAATAAATCACCAAAAAAAGCAATCTGAACACCACCAAAAGGAGCCGGATTTCCACGGTTAATTTGCAAAAAGTAATTGATGCTATCCAATAAATCTGCTCGAACCATGGAGATTTCATCAATGATCAATACATCTAATCTTTGGTATAATCTGCGATTCTTTCGTTTGGTAATTTCGTGTCGGGCTAAAGGTTTGGCTGGCAAGCCAAAAAAAGAATGGATGGTTTGTCCTTGTACATTTAATGCCGCGACTCCTGTAGGAGCTAAGACGGCTACCTTTTTCCGCGTTGTATTTCTAAATAACTGCAATAAAGTGGATTTTCCGGTTCCTGCTCGACCAGTAATAAAGATACTGGCGTTGGTCTTTTCCAGGAGATCTAAGGCATATTGAAATTCTTTATTGAGTTCTAATGGCGGCTTTTCTATCATAGAATAGGTAGTTTACAAAGGACTAAAACCCAAATTTTTATCATTTTACAGTCCTCTTACATTTTTATTTGAGGCTCGAAGATACAAATTGTCCGTAGTGAAATTGTTTAAAAACTTCTTTGCATTAAAAAAAAGTGAGGAAGTTCTCTAAAAACAGTCTTAAAATGGAATTTCTAGAAGACACTTTACGCAAAATTAACAAGTGGATACCCTTTAATTCCACGTTTTGTCTTATTTTTGCACAAAGATGCCCATCTTCAATTAGGTATCCATTAAAGGAAATCTATCTAAACGAAAACTAGCTATTGTTTTTTCACCTTTCAAATTTATTTAGATATGCAAAAAAATCTACTTTTTATCTGTTTACTTTTTATGAGTACTAGTATTTTGGCTCAATGTGATCAATTATTTATTTCTGAGTATGTTGAGGGATATGCTAGTAACAAGGCTTTGGAAATCTACAATCCAACTAGTGCTGCCATTAATTTATCAGGCTTCTCTATTGCTCGTTTTAGTAATGGATCTAGTGTTGCCCCTGCCAACAAAATCATTCAATTACCTAATAAAATGCTACAACCGCACGATGTATTTGTAGTCGTTTTGGATAAACAGGATATGTCTCTTTGGAATTCTGACCTTGATAAGCCAGCATGGAATGGTTATAATGTTGTGGATACTTTATTTGATCTAGTCACGATGGAACCAAGATTAGATGATGACGGAAATGTCATTATGGGACCGCAATACGATGATGATGTAAATGCGCTCTTTGGTGATGAATATAACGAAAAATATGATTTGCAATGTAAAGCAGATGCATTTTTCTGTCCTGTATATAATGTGAACAATACCATGTATTTTAATGGAAATGATGCGGTGGCCTTAATTATTGGAACAGAAGTCGTTGATGGCTCTGAAATACTTGATGTCATTGGAGTGATTGGTGAAGATCCTGCTGGTGGTGCTTGGGTTACTGATGACATGAATATGTATGACTTGACAAAAGATAGAACCCTTGTCAGAAGTAGTGAAATTACTACGGGACGTAATGCTGCTGCTGATGTGATTGCAGGAGCAGGTGGAACGTTCCATGGCGAAGGCTGGTGGAGCTATCCTAAAAATTCATTTGACTTTTTGGGAATTCATAATTCTGTTTGTAACACAGAAGTGATTCCTGAACGATTTAGTTGCTTAACTGGACCGGTGACTTCTGTAAGTGGAATCAATGAAATTCCATTTAAAATGTATCCAAATCCGAATAGCACAAAAGAATTAACGATTGAAGCGGAAGCTGATATTCAAAGAGTAGCGATTTACAATTTACTAGGACAAGCGGTTTTACAAGATCGTACGGCAACTGCTGGATTGAACCAAACACAAATTGACTTGACTAAGTTAGGAAAGGGTATGTATTTGGTCAATTTATTTTTTGAAGATGACAAAGTATCGATTCAAAAGTTAGTTGTAGAATAAGATTTGACCATCTAATTTAACGGTCCAACTCTAATAGGGAAATTTGCGGAAACAGAAATTTTATTTCTACGGTCGTGAATTTCCCTATTATTTCCTATCTAAATAGACCTTATAACCTGATCATTTATATCTAGCGAAAATGAAAAAACTTCAAATCATCTGCCTCTTACTTCTGCTGAATTCTGCAGCATTATGGGCACAGCAATACACCGTCAGTGGAACCATTACTGATGCGACCAATCAGGAACCATTGATCGGAGCCACCATTTCAGTCGGAGCTACAGGAACTGCCACGGACTTTGATGGAACTTATAAAATATTATTAGATAAGGGACCGCATCAAATGATGATTTCCTATTTGGGATACAAAGCTCAAGAAATTTCGATTGACGTCAATGGTGATCAAACTTTTAATATTGAATTAGAAAGTGATTTGATTTTAACTGAGGTGGTCGTTACAGAGGATATTGCCATCGAGAGAGAAACACCCATTGCCTTTTCTAATGTGACTACCAAACAATTGCAAGAGGAATTGGCTGCTCAAGATATTCCAATGATCTTGAATTCTACTCCAGGAGTTTATGCTACTGAAACAGGTGGTGGAGATGGAGATGCCAGAATCACCATTCGAGGATTTGATCAAAGAAACATCGCTGTGATGTTGGATGGAATCCCAGTAAATGACATGGAGAATGGTTGGGTCTATTGGTCAAATTGGTTCGGCTTGGATTTAGTTACTCAAACGATGCAAGTACAACGTGGATTAGGAGCTTCTAAACTTTCTGTTCCTTCCGTTGGAGGTACGGTTAATATTTTGACCAAAGGAATCGATGCGAAACGTAGTTTCAAATTCAAGCAAGAAATTGGGAATAATGGTTTTCTTCGATCTACGATTGGTCTGACTACAGGACGCTTAAAAAGTGGATGGGGAATATCAGCTGCTGCTTCTTATAAACAAGGTGATGGTTGGGTTGATGGTAATTTTACAAAAGGATATTTCTATTATCTAAGAGTCGATAAACAGTTGGGTAATCATATTGTTAGTTTTTCCGGCTTTGGAGCACCACAAGAACATGGTCAACGATCTTTTACCACTGAAATAGGACAGGTAGATACTGAATTTGCTGAAGAGCAAGGCATACCTAGAGAGACCAACGAACTTTTATTGATCAGAGATAAAGGTCGAAAATTCAATCAACATTGGGGATATAGAGATGGTCAATTAGTGAACTCTAGAAAAAATTATTATCATAAACCACAATTTAATTTACGGCATTCTTGGCAAGCGAGTGATGAATTGTATTGGTCTAACATAGCTTATTTATCTCTTGGAAATGGAGGCGGAACCGCTGATGATGGAGGTCTAGATATTCCAGAAGATGAAAATAACCAATTGGATTTTGATAGAGCAATAGAATTGAACCAACCCAATGACTTTCTTAATCCTTTAGGAAAATCTAATGCCATTCTTCGAGCAAGTGTCAATAATCATTTTTGGTATGGCTTGTTATCTACCGTGAAATATGAGCTTTCTCCTATGCTGACTTTGTCTGGAGGAATAGATGCTCGCTATTATCAAGGTGATCATTATCGAGAAGTGTATGATTTGTTAGGTGGGACGGGATTTGTTGCTCCAGAAGGAGACAATCTGCAAGTAGGCGATCGTTATGATTGGGATTATTCTGGATTTGTTCAACAATTAGGAGGCTTTGGTCTCTTAGAGTACAAACAAGAAAAGTGGTCTTCTTTTATCAATGCTTCTTATGCATCGATAGGATATAAGTTTAGAAATAATTTTACTGATTTTGAAATTGATTGGGTTCCTGTATCAACCAATACGATCAAAGGTGGAGCGAATTATAACATCAATCGCCAGAACAGTATTTTCTTTAATGTAGGACTATTAAATAGATCACAGCCTTATCGAAATGTAATCATAACCAATGTTTGGACAACAGCCAATGATGGACAAGTAGCGCAAGATTATGATAATCAAAAGGTTAGAGCGATTGAATTAGGTTATTCATTTGGAAGTCCTATGTTTTCTGTTAATGTAAATGGGTATTATACCAATTGGGGGAATAAACCATTGGATCGTTTACCTTCTGTTCCAGAAGAACCAGGTAGCGATGAAAGAGTTCCGGTCAACATCACAGGTATCGATGCCTTACATAAAGGAATTGAAATAGATTTTGCATTCAAACCCAATAGTAAATTATCGATTGAAGGTTTGGCATCCATCGGGGATTGGACCTGGAATTCAAGTGAAACGGCATTGGTGGCTCTTCCTACCTATGTTTATGAATTTGAGTTTGATGCAAAAGGCGTTCATATTGGAGATGCTGCTCAATATCAATTTGGAGGAATGATTCGATATGCGCCTATCAAGGGGGCTTATGTAAAATTAAAAGCGGTCCATTTTGCAAAAAATTATGCAGCTTTTAATCCTGAAGATTTACAAGGAGATAATGGCGGTCGAGACTCTTGGCAATTGCCGAACTATACTTTATTCTCTTTCCATGCTGGATACTCATTTAAGATAAAGAAGATGAATTGCAATTTAAGATTGAACGTCATTAATCTCTTAGACGAATTTTACATTAGTGATGCAAGAAATAACGATAATTTTAATACACCATTTTACGAAGATTTTGATGCTAAATCAGCCTCCGTACATTTCGGTCAAGGGCGAAGAGGAACCGTCTCTTTTCAAATTAGTTTTTAAAAAATAAATCAATTTTATGTCTGGCAACTTTTGATGAGTTACCAGATATTTTTATTAAGGAACAAAAAATAAAAAAAATGAACAAGCTATTTACATTAATTTTAGTCATGACTTTTGGGCTAACGACCGCACAAGCGCAAATAGATATATCTGCCGCAAGAAATATGGGCGAAGGCTCTACGGTTACAGTCGAAGGCATTGTGACCAATGGAGCTGAGTTGGGTATCATTCGTTATTTACAAGATGATACGGGCGGTATTGCCGCTTATCCAGGAACTGGATCAACTGGGAATTTTCCTATTGATGTAACTTTAGGAGATCGTATTCAAGTAAGTGGTCCTTTAAAATCATTTAATGGTTTGTTAGAAATTGATCCAATTGAGAGTTATACGGTGATGTCTAGTAACAATCCAATTCCCGCACCTTTGGTTGGAACGCCGAATGATGTAAAAGAAGAAAATGAAGGGAAATTGATGACCATGGATGCGGTTAATTTTACGAATGCTGGTAATTTATTTAATGTAGGGACTCATGAGTTTTCCAAGGATGGAGAAAGTTCTGTCATTTATATACGAAGTGGTCATTCATTGATCGGAACAGAAATTCCTTTGGCACCAGTAAATTTAACAGGGATTTGTTCTGAATTTAATGGAGCTCATCAATTGCTTTCTCGTACAGGAGCTGACTTAGAAATCGCAAGTGATTTTTATATCAATTCTGCACCTGTGCAATCGGATTTGACGAGTAATGGATTTACTGTATCTTGGAAAACGAGTACGGCAGGTAGTTCTAGTGTACGTTATGGCTTGAGTGAGTCTTTATTAGACGAGGTAAATGATGGAGGATCTACAACAGATCATAGTGTTACCTTGACGGGATTGCAGCCGGGGCAGTTTTATTATATTCAAGCCTTTTCTGATAATGGAACAACGGAAATTTCTTCACCAGTTAGAATTTATAGTACAGCTTCTAATTCAACAGGAACGATGCGCGTTTATTTTACCGAAAAGGTAGATGCTAATTACTCCACAGGAGGATATGCGGATGATATCACTCCAGCAGCAGTAGAAGGAGCCATCATAGACCTGATCAATTCAGCAACGAGTACGATTGATGTTTCTGTTTATAATAATAATAGAGAAACGATTGTTGCGGCTTTAACGGAAGCTCATAATAATGGGATACAAGTCAGATACATTGCTGATGATGAGACCTTGAATTCTGCTTTACAAAATCCAGTACCTCCTTTTTCTGTATTAAAAGGAAACGCAGGAAGTCCCTTAATGCATAATAAATTTATGGTCATCGATGCAGATTCTCAAAATGACTCTTGGGTCTTGATGGGTTCTACGAATTGGACTTCTCAAAATATAGCAGATGATTATAACAATATGGTCATCATTCAAGATCACACCTTAGCGAGAGCTTATACTATGGAATTTGAAGAAATGTGGGGAAGTAGTAATCCTACGCCTAACTTTTTTGCTGTTAAATTCGGTGAATTTAAAACAGACAATACCCCACACCATTTCCAAGTCAACGGAATGGATATTGAATCTTACTTTTCTCCTTCAGATAATACAACACTCAACATTATTGATGCCATTGAAAGTGCGGAAGATGAAGTTCTTTTTGCTATTTTGACTTTTACAAATAATGAATTAGGAAGTACGATTTTGGAGGCACATCAATCCGGTATTTCCGTAAGGGGCATCATTGATAACATTAATGATCAAGGAGGAGAATATAACTTTCTTTCCAACAATGGAGTAAATGTAACGCCAGATAACACGACTCGTTCGACCCATCATAAATATTGTTTAGTAGATCCATCCAATACAGGTTCTGATCCTTTAGTGATTACAGGATCACATAACTGGTCTGCGGGTGCGGATACGCGAAATGATGAAAATACGTTGATTTTTCATGATGCGACTTTAGCAAATATCTTCTTACAAGAATTTGAAGCGCGCTGGTGTGAGGTCATGGGGGGTACGACTTGTACAACGACGAGTCAAGAAGAAGTCAATGAAATTCCTGGTTTTGAAGCCTCAATTTTCCCAAATCCAGCTAGCGATCGCACGACGATTTCCATCGAAATGGAAGAACGTAACACAGTAGGAATTAGCTTATGGAATCAAAATGGCCAATTATTACAAACGAGTATTCTTAGAAATGTACAAGGGAATTTAACAGAGCCATTGAACCTATCTACTTTATCCGCTGGAAATTACCTGGTTACCTTCCAAGTAGGGGAGCAAGTAGCGGTTAAGAAGTTTGTTAAGTTATAAAATTGGGAATTTAGAGATTCTCTATATCATTTACTTTTTATTCAAAAGTCAGTCTTCGATAAGGAAGGCTGACTTTTGTTATTGAATGCCAAAAGGAGCTGCTTAAATGGCTTAATAAACTAGAAAATTCTTTTTATTTAAGAGAAATTTAAACAAAAGAATTCGATAAGTAGTTACTATGTCGTAACTTTGGAGTCTTATTCTATAATTATGATGCTTAAAGAAAAAAAATCAGACAAACAAACTTTCCGTTTCAAACAATTTGAATTGAAGCAAGATCAATGTGCGATGAAAATTGGGACAGATGGAGTTTTGTTAGGGGCTTGGGCAGATGCTGCTGGAGTTGATCGTATTTTGGATATTGGAACGGGGACAGGCTTAATTGCGATAATGATGGCCCAGCGAAATGTTGATGCTAATATTCATGCGGTAGAAATAGAAGAAGCTGCTTTTGATCAAGCCAAGAAAAATATGGAAGAGAGTCCATGGAAAGATCGATTGGAGGTTTTCCATACCTCTATTCAGGATTTTGCTCGTAGTTCAAGGACGAAATATGACTTGATCATTAGCAATCCTCCTTTCTTTTCTGGAGGTACTTTTTCACAAGATCAGGATCGTAATAATGTAAGACATACGGTTAAGTTACCCAATGGTGATTTGCTGAGTGCGACAAGAAGCTTGTTAAGTCAAGAAGGACGTTTTTGTGTGATCCTTCCTTATATTGAAGGACTTCGTTTTAAGCAAATGGCGGAACGGTATCATCTTTTTTGTACAAAAATGGTTGAGGTCAAGCCTAAAAAGGAAAAAGGGGTAGAGCGCCTGTTATTGCAGTTTGAAAGAACTCAACGACCTCTTGAAGAAAGTGAGTTAATTATCCAACGAGAAAAACGAAATGACTATACAGATGATTATGTTGATTTGACAAAAGAGTTTTATTTGAAAATGTAAAAAATCATAGAGTGAAGGATTTATGGAAATAATTTTTTCATTGATAAGAATCATTTCATTGATAAGTTAATAAAAAAACTCTCGACTGAATTCAGTCGAGAGTTTTTTGTTTGAAGTTGATTTAAAAACTTCTTTTGAGTAATTGTTAGTTTGATGCAATGTTTTGAAAAGGAAGAGGAAAATATTTTTTATATGATTTAGGCTATTATTGAATGAGTTCTTCCTTAAAACAAAAATGGAAATAATTCATTTCGATTTATTTCCTAATTATTCCATTGCGATTCCTTGTGCTTGAGCAGAAAGAATTCTTTTGGCAAGATCCAAGATTTTTGTATCCTTTAAACTAACAATACCTCCGTCAGGTCCAGGTTGGATGTGTTTTCCAGCGATTCCACCATCGTTATATTTCTTTGCTCCGAAATAGTTTCGAACGGTTTGTTCTTCTACTTTTAATTCCTGTGCAATTTTTCGAATACTTCCAGTAGGGAGGCTGTGTTTGATGTTTCTCAACTCTTTGAAGGTAATGTTCATAATGAAAAATATGTTTAGAAAGGTTATAGAATAGTATCGGCATTAGCGATATGTAGTGAATCTATTTTATATTGGAAATTTAGTGATTTTCGTAATAGAATCAAAGTAATTACAGTATAAAGTTTATTTTATTTGATGAAACAATGCTATTACAGAATATTATTGTTTGGCTAATGTAAATATATAAATATTTTTTTATTTGAAGAAGAATATGTCTTTTTTTTCTTTAAATAAAAGGGCATATTCTTATCTGAATACTTGATAAGTAAGGATTAATATATGTATTGTATGTTTAATGTGAATTCGTAAAAGTACTCAGATTTGAAAGGAGAGAAATATAAAGGGTAGATAGATAAAATAGGACTAGAATCTAAAAAAATCTGTGACGCTTGCCTCGAGGCAGTTCATTTGTTTTTATTTTAACTAGTGATTTTATTGTTGCATATCGAAATCTCCAAAATACCTATAAGTGATGACAGAGTATGTTGTGATAGTATAGAGTGGGAGCTACAAAAAAAGCCGGAGATGCTTGAGGCACTCCGACTTTAGTTTTATGGTTCGTTTTGTTTGATTCAGTAGTAAGAGCGATTACTCCTTACCGCCGTCTAATTGATCTTGATACTCTTTCAATTGATCCCACTCACTTTTGGCAGCCATAGCACCTTGCTTTGGCCAAGTAGTTGGGTCATGCATTTTATATCTAGATCCTGCATTGGTAAGAATATTAGTCAGGGTTGAGACTTCTGTTTTAGCAAGTTCTGCCCAAGTATTGATTCCTGCTTCGTTAAGCAGTTGTTCAATTTTTGGTCCGATGCCTTCAACAACTTTTAAGTTGTCTGGTTCGATAGAGATAGCTGTAACCAATTCTTCAATATCCTCTTCGACTTGTTGTTGTTCAGTGGTTACAGGTGCTTCTTCAATATGTTGACGTCTAATTGTTTTGGGCGCAAGAGTTTCTGTTGTATCGACATGGTCCTGAACGATTTTGGCTTCTCTTGTTTTAGTGATGCCATTGCCATCTCGTACCATTTTGTTTCCAGTGACTTCTTTAAACATGTTGACAGCTTTTACTTTTTCTGTCTGAGTATTAGAAGTAACTGCGACTTCTCTAATGACTTCCACTTCTTTGATCACTTGTACTTCTTTGATGACCTCAACGGGTACTTCTTTGATCACTTCCACTTCTTTGATCACCTGTACTTCTTTGATCACTTCGACCGGTACTTGTTTGATCATTTCTACTGTTTTGATGACTTCTACCGGTACGCGTACCTCTTTGATCACTTCTACCTCTTTAATCACTTCGACTGGTACTTCTTTGACTACTTCCACATTTTTAATGACTTCTACTTCTTTGATCACTTCTACTTCTTTAATGACTTCCACTTCTTTGATCACTTCCACTTCTTTAATCACTTCTACCTCTTTGATCACCTCTACAGGTACATTCTTAATGACTTCAACATTTTTGACTACTTCTACTTCTTTGATCACATTAACTGGTACTTCTTTCACCACTTCAACTTGTACTTCTTTGATCACTTCAATAGGCACTTCTTTAATGACTTCTACTTCTTTAAAGACTTGTACTTCCTTGATCACTTCTACCGGTACTTCTTTGATCACTTCGACATTTTTAATCACTTCTACCTCTTTGATCACTTCTACCGGTACTTCCTTAATGATTTCTACTTCCTTGATCACTTCTACTTCTTTGATCACTTCTACAGGAACATCACGAGTTACTTCTACTTCTTGGACCACGACTACCTCTTTGATGATGTCATTGTTTTTGATCACTTCTACTTCTTGAACCACAGGAATTTCCTTAACAATTTCTACTTCTTTCAATACCTCAATTTCTTTGATCGTTTCAACAGGAACTTCTTTAATGACTTCCACAATTTTAGGTACTTCCACCATTCTATCAACAAAGACTTCTTTAATAACTTGTACTTCCTTGATTGTTTCTACAGGCACTGTTTTAACTACTTCTACCTCTTTGATGACTTCAACAGGTACTTCTTTAATGATTTCAACGATTTTCTCTACGGGTACTTCTACTCGTTTTTCAACGATTATTTCTTTGATGACTTCCACCTCTTTGATCACTTCTACCTTTTTTTCAACAGGTACCTCCTTGATCAATTCAACCGTTTTGAAATTGTCAATTTCTTTAAACAATTCAACAGGTACTTCTTTGATCACCTCTACTTCAACAATTACTTGTTGTTCTTTGATCACAGGCTTTTCTCTGACGAGCTGGACCTCTTGAATCACCTGTACTTCTTTAATGGTTTCGACCGGTACTTCTTTAATGACTTCTACTTCTTTGATGACCTCTACCTCCTTGATCACTTCTACTTCTTTAATGACCTCAACTTCCTTGATCACTTCTTGAACGTTAGCTTCACTGGCAAGAGATTGAGCTTCTGCAAAAGAGGTCTTTGCTGTAGAAAAATCAGATTCTAAGCTTGCAAAGTTTGTTTTTAAACTAGAATAATTAGTATTCAATCTATTGTAATCTTGCTCCATACTAACCTTTGCTTTCATGGATTTATCCAAATCAGCTTCTAAGGCAGATATACGAGTTTTAGATTGTTGAATCTCTGATGAGAATTTTCCTTTGTTCATCCAATACCAAAATAAACAACCTAATAACCAAGACCCTAACATAAATAAGAATGCTGGTAGGTAGCAACTGGTAAATGCGGATAGTAATAGCACGTTCGAAAACATAGTAGTTTAGATTTAATATAAAAATTTTTAAAATATGTGTAGTCCTTTTATGCAATACATTTGGTAGGGTATAAGGTTAACTCAATTGATTGAGTTGGAATCCTTATGGTAGTAGATCAGTTCTTGACGTATTAGTTATAATTTTAATTAATATATAACTAAGCCTAGCGAAGATAAAGAAAAAAATGAAATAAAAGTAAATTACCTAAACATTTCTTACTAAAAGTAAAGAGTCCAATTCTTGTAGAAATACTTTCACGGATAAAAAAATTAATGAAGACTATAAAAAAAGAATCTAATTCCCTAATTTTACAAACTCCATGTTGATTCAATAAAAGGTCTTATAGTTTCAGCACTACCGCTTGAAAAACAATTTAAAATTACCATTACTTAAGAATGATCTTTAAATAAGCTTTTCTTTTAATACGTGTACATTCTATTTAAAAATCATTCCATATTCAATTTATCATGTCATTTTTTAATTATAAAACAATCATACAATGAGGCCAATATTACCAATCTTAGGTATCCTTTCTGCAATTTACATTTTTGGAGGTTCTTGGTTACTATCCAAACTTATTTGTGGATCAAGTGCAACTCCAGCTGCTTTTAGTGTATCAGATGGAAATTTTAAAACCAGTTCTGATCAAATGTTTTCCTTCCCTCAATCAAGTGATAAGGTGAGCTATACAACTGATACTAAAAAGAGTTTTATTTCTATAGGTAAATATTTAAACGAAAACCCTAATCGACAACTGAGTCTTTCTGGGATTTTTGCATCTAAAGAAAAAAACAATAGTTCTTTCGAAAATTTAGGACTAGCACGTGCAGAAGCTGTTAAAAACTTATTGGTTTCTTTAGGCGGGAATACTGATAATATTAGTACTGCTAGCCAACAAGTAGACAATCTTTCCTTCATGGATAAGAAATTATATGGTGGTGTTAATTTCCTTTTTGAGGAAAAAGTAGCCAATGCTGAATCTCTTGGTGACGGAAGTGATGCTGAAGTTGATGCAGGATCAGGTGTTGGAACTGGCGCACTGACTTTAATGTTTGAGGAAAGTCAAGTAAGCTATGAACCCACTTCTGATTTAAATGAGCATATGGATTATCTTCGAAGTTATGTAGATGCGAATCCAGGTGCTACCATTATCGTAACAGGTCATACGGACAATCAAGGATCTTTAGAAAGCAAAATGAAAATTGCTGAAAAGCGAGCAAGAAAAGTAAGAAGAATCCTTCGTAATAATGGTTTTGCATCCAAGCAAGTAGAATGGAGAGCAGAAGGTCCAAATGATCCTGTGGCTTCTAACGAATCTTCAGATGGGATCGCACAAAATAATCGCGTAGTGATTTCTATTGAAAATTAATAAGCAATAAACATAAGGCCAGTCACAAATAATTGGTCCATAAAAAAATCCAGAAATTGAAAATCAATTTCTGGATTTTTTTTGTAGTGAGTTCCTTATGTGAAGTCCAAGTAAAATGGATCGCTAATTTGATTCAAAGATCATTTGATATTCAAGACAGATTTTTGAGTATTCTTTCAGCATTGAAGATTTCTTTTAACCAACCTTTATCTAGCCCGAGCTAAAAAATATTTTTTACAAATAGGTACTGCCAATAATCCCCATACAAAGATCACCAAACAGAAGGGATGCCAAAAAACATGATCTTTTAATCCAAACCAAGAATATAGATTCATGCTTCCACCAATGATCATGGGTAAGGCACTCCAATTGATCATTTGATTGACGGTCCTTTTATCTTTTGTAAAACTGGCGAGAAAAATAAAAAAGAATGGAGCTACTAATATGAATTCACCAATCTTATGTTGCATACGAGGGTCTTTCCAAAATGGCAGGAAACCATTTTCAAAACCAACCATGTTCATCGCTCGAATACAAGTCATCACAAAAATTAAAAAAACTACCCAACCCAAAATAGACCACATTCGGTATATC
>CAYTVR010000171.1:0-14897 GCA_964441245.1 uncultured Saprospiraceae bacterium
CGTCATCCGATGAAACTATATGGTCGATTATTGGCTTTAGCTCATGAAGTAGGAACTGCTAGTGCTGACTATCCTCCTACTGATCAACAGGTAGAAGTCTCTCAAGTGCTTAATAAGAGATTGATCACTCAAAGTGAACTTTATAAAAAGATGTTGTCTTCGGAAATTATGGAGATCAATCGCTTATTGAAAAAGGCTAAAAGTGATTTGATGATTAAGGAGAGGAAATTTACGGGAGGGGTGTAGTTTTGAAGTGTACTTGGATTGGTGAAAAATTTATGCGTCAGTTTTTATTACGTGAATGAATAACATTCCAGTTTTTCTTGACTAGATAAATGATGCCTAAAAGTATTGTATAAAGAAACGTAGAGTTCACGAAAGGAGCATTTTTGTTAATGAGCAGTATCAAGTATTGAGCGAATGCTTACTATTCAGTTTTGCATTTCAATATTTGACTGACCTTTTCTATTACTTATATATCCCATCGCCATTACTCCCCATAAATGCCCCCCATTTTATAGGTTTTCTGATTTTATATGGTGTCTTGGTCCTTTTAATCTTCATTCCAGAAAAAAGAAGCATACCAAAATCTTCCGAATGGGGATAGTTAGCATGAATGATGTCTAAATATCCATCACTATCAATGTCAGCAAGAAGTGGTGTTGTATATACATTTTTAAATTTATCGTTTCGTTCAATTGGAATTATTTTTTTAGCCTTAAAATCAACCGCTACTAATTTACTTACAATATTTTTAGGAGGGCGACCAGCAAACCCCCTACAATCAAATGAATCTAAACTAATAACAACCTCGTCTATTTCATCATTATTAAGATCATATACAACAGGTGACGAAATTCTAGGGCAACCAATTGAGTCAATATATTCTAATTTTCCAGTAAGACCATTTAGCATGATTTGATAAGATCCGCTATTCCACGGCCATTTCCCTTTACTTACAAAAGTAAAGATATCTGGAATATCATCATCAGTAAAATTCCCTATTGCCAATCCATTGCTCGACTCTGTATTCGGGATTTGAAATTGCCAAATATTTTTTAAATTATCTCCATCAATCGCAGACATTGTCCCAGCATGTGAAATTGCAATGATATCAAAAATATTGTCATTGGTAACATCTACAAAAGCTGGAGGTGAAATAAAACCATGAGAATCTTCAGAGGCAATTATTTTTGATTTAGACAAATCGTTGTTCAATAAATCTTCTAGTCTTGTAATAAAAAGGTTGCCTGAAAAGGTTTCTCCTCCTGTACCAAAAACGATCATTTTACTTCCATCTTTTTGCTCTACATATATTGGAGTCATATAGGTTTCATTACCATCAGGCACAATGTCCGATGCTATTACAGCTCCAGTTTTAGCATCTAAAATAAGTAAAACTCCAACTTCACGTCCCTTGCTTACATGCATAAAAACTGCATGATTACCCCCATTTGATATTAAAATATCTTCTATGCCGTCTCCATTGCAATCTGGCACTAAAACACTATTGTAAAAGTTTTTGTTAGCATATTTTAATGTTGGATGGGTCGAATATTTTTCAGGATTATATTGCCAGATCATATCACCGTTTACGCCATTTAATGCGTATAATTGGGAAGACCTTCCACCAATAATAACGTCCTTAATATTGTCTGAATTAATATCATTGAAGGTAGGAGAGCCAAAAATTTGGTCTTTGCAGGGAGCTTGCCAAATAATATCTCCTGTTAAACCATCTATGGCTAAAACTCCTTGAAGACTTTTTTCATATTCATTTTCTCCTGCCCCAATAACAAGGTCAAGAATGCCATCACTATTTAAATCTGATGCCAGCGGAGAAGATTGGGAACCTATTCTGGGAATACTTTTTTGCCAAATAGGGCCCGCTTTTTTTCCACCACCACATGAAAAAATTAGTAAACTAAAAAATACAATTAAATAGGAAAACTTCACCTCAAAGTTATTTGTTCATTACATCCTAGTAATAATGGAAAATTTACGCGTCAGTTTTTATTACGAGAATGAATAGCATTCCTGTTTTTCTTGACTAGATAAATTATCCCTAAAAGTAATGTATAAAGAAACGTAGTGGACATGAAAGAAGCTTTTTTGTTTATAGCAATACCATAGTCAAGTATTGAGCGAATACTAATCAGTTTTGTAATTCAATATTTGACAGGCAGGAATAGAAAACAGCTTATTGCTAGAAATTTGTCCGAAGGAAAGTTATCGTTCGCAGGTCGTCTATAATTCCTTAAGGCATATCTCTTTTTAAAATAAAAGTCCAAGGGGACAAAATCCCTTGGACTTTTAGAAGAAAAATTACCTTGATAAAATCATTTTCTTAGTGGCAACATAATGTTTACCGTCTGAACCTACAGCATTGATCTTGTAAAGATAAATACCACTGGTTAGATTAGAAGCATTAAAATTAATCTCATGAGTACCTTGGGGTAAATCAAATTCATTCGATTCAAATGCTAGCTGACCCAAAAGATTAAATACCCTTAATGTAACCTCTGATTGTTGATCTAATCCAAATTTGATTGTAGTAATTTCGTTAAATGGATTTGGATAGTTTCCTGACAAATACAATTTGCTTGGATCCACTTGTTCAGTAGAAGTAATAGGTGCTTCCGTAATCAATGGGGTCTCATCCATAGTAAGAGGATCGTAAACAGCTACAGCATTGACCATTGAATCTCTTAGGGCCGCTAAAATATCATCTTTTTCAGCTAAATATTCTGCTTTCTTATCTGGGAACCAGTTTAAGTCTCCAAGAGGTAAGCTGTCTGTTCCAGCAGATTGCAAAAAAGAATTTGAATAAGTCAAATCAATTGCCGGTGGCCAGCTAAGTGAAGGAGCCCCAGTCGCCTCATCAAAGGATACTGGTGAAGGGATTCTCCAATCAATCCAGTCATCTGAAACTCTATTATAGTGGCGATCAATATAACCAACAATTGAATCTAGGTTGTCGGGAGGAGTTGTGAATCCAGGATCTAATTCGGCGTAGTTTGTACCTATGGTATAGTTATTATCATCGATAATAAATGAATCCACATCAGGCTTCTCCCATAAATAGCTGACAGCTAAAGAATCCCCAGAAGACGTATCCCACCAGTCCAAAACTTTCTGCGGACGGAAAAATAGGTTTTGGCCTAAATACAATGAAATACTATCCAGTTTATCTTTTGAGTCAGCATAGTAATTCCATGTTGTAAAGTAGGCACCATAGGCATTATCAGGATTTGAATGAGATTCCGTTTTACGACCTAAGATGTGGAAATTGTAAAAAATATTATTGGCCGTAATAAACTCATTAGCACGCTGCTCTTCACCAGCTACAGCTTGATTAAGATAGGTGTTATGAATTTGATGGACATTGGCATTGTGGAAAGGACCACTATTGCATAACAAACGTCCAGAATTCACGACCGTATTATTCTCAAATATAACATCATCAGCCGCTACATCTAAGCGGACAGGGAAACCACCCCACTGAGAAAAACGTGGCCGCATACCATTAACAAAAACACAATTAGTGACACTTACACTATCCCCTTTGACCTGATTTCTAAAGGCAAAATCCTGCCAGTCAGTAATAACGCAGTTATCTATTATCATTTTACTACCGGCTGTATTATTTACAATAACCTTCCCAATTTCACCATTGTTATGAGTTCCACTAAAAAGAACATTTTTGAGTGTAATTGCTCCTCCTGCTTTAAGTTCAAAGAAATCTCTTGGATCACCATCTAATGACGGTGTATTCACTAAAACAGGTGGGTTAGTTGCGTTCATAATCCAGCCCTCATCAGGTCCTTGGATCGTAATTTCAAATGTCAAATCTATACGGCCGTCAAAAGCATAAAACTTACCAGCCTCTACTGTATAAACACCTGGACCCGTTATCTGAGGGTTTACTAATTGATCTGGATCAAGTGCTGTTTGTGCATTTGATACTGAGCACAGCCCAATAATAAACACCAATAATAATGTAAAGGGTTTTTTCATAATTACTCGTTTTTTAATGATTTAGATATTTAATTTTTAATGCTTAAAATATTTATTGAACGCAAATGATTTTATTTTTTTCACTTGCGAGAAATTTTTGCCTCCCGTCCCTTCGGGTTTACTCCGCCAAAAGTTCACTGAACTTTTGATTTGACTTTCGTCAAATTTTGCCTCCCGTCCCTGCGGGTTCACTTCGCCAAAAGTTCACTGAACTTTTGATTTGACTTTCGTCAAATTTTGCTGCGTTCATTTGGCGAAAGCCTAAAAACCACATAGCGTTTATTAAGCTGGAATCGCTGAGCTGGATGTGAGTAAAGTCCTCTTATTCAATTATTTTTATCACGTAGGTTTTTTTGCAAAGGTATAACGAAGACCTAAATCTATTGTTCTACCATAATATTGCAGTGAAGAAAGTTTCTCCAAAGTACTAGTAAATGCACGATCAGGTGTATTAGTAATATTGTTGACATTCATGTACACCTGAAATTGGCCATTAAGCCATGGTAGTTTTTGATAGGCTGTAAAATCCCAACGTTTATAGGAAGCCGTATAAGAATCCAGTTCATCAAAAGTTCTATTTACACGAACCAAAACATTGTCCGTGAATACATATGATAACCGCGCTGAAAAACCACCGATATCATAACCTAATGTAAAATTGAATATATCATCTGGCTGATTAGGCATCCTACCAACCCGAGTGGTATCTATAAATACTGTTTTTGCAAAAGGGCCAGTTCCTTCTTTAACAGCTGTTTGTAATGGATAGCTGGTTTGAGAGTTAATATGTGTATAATTAATACTTAAGACAAGCCCCTTAAGGAATGACGGTAAGTACCAAAAATTGGTTTGCCAATCCAGTTCAAATCCTTTTACAGTAGAAGTACCATCCAAATTAATCCAAGTGTTAACAGTCGTTTGCTGTGTTTGTGTTAAATCGAACCTATTGTTGATTTTTTCTGAATCTTTGGTTTTAAAACTTGATGCTACTATTAAATTGTCTATCTCCTTCTGAAACAATCCAACCGTAAACAATCCAAGACGATTCTTAAAAATCGAAGCATAGATATCATAGTTTTGAGCTAATGCTGGTTTTAGTGTTGTATTTCCTAAATCCAAATTAGGCCCACTAAATGAATCATAGTATATATAAGGTGAAACAGCGCGGTAATCCGGATATATTATACTTCTAGTACTGGCGAAACGGATGTCTAACCAACCCGTGGGTTTCACCCGGAGCTGCAATTGTGGAAACCAGTTGGCACCTTTATTACTATTATCAGTTAAGGCTTCACTTCTAAAATCATTTGGCTCTTGACCGAACCGTTCTGTCTGGGATGAATTATAATCAAACCCAAAATTTTCATAACGAATACCTGGGAATAGCGTTATAAACTTGCCAATATTAACTTCTGCCGAAGCATAAAAGGCATAAAGATTTCTTCGATAATCATAATCGTACTGAGTGGATTCTTTAAGATCAGGAATATAGTAACCATTTGCTAAGGCTAAATCCGCATATCGGTTCATCTTGGAGATATCAGATTTATAAAAGAAATCATCAACTCCAGAATCGCCTTCGAGGAAATCACCAATAGCATAGCTAGGTTGTTCAAACAAAAAAGCTCTGATACCAAGGTTCCTATCTAAGTTCTCCAGCCCTAGATCCGTCCATAAGGAGTCTTTCACTATTGATACAAATTGTTCCCCTAATTCATTCCTGTCTGGGTCTGTAGCATTTTGTGTTTCATCATTATCTCTAACGTTGCGAATATATTTACCTCCAAATTTCAACTTACCCGAAACCCCTTTTGAAAAGCTAAATGGCACATTAAAATTAAGCATAGCCTCTTGAGATTGTTCAGTGACATCCCGGAGTAAGCTGTAAAATCTTGTTACCCTTTTATCATTCATTCCATTTATAACCTGAGCAGCACTTAAAAACTCACTTGGAGTGGCCTGATTGGGTTCCATTAGATCTGGTGTTCTAAAACCGGATTGGTTTTGTGCAATTCCGAGCGTCATTCGCAGATTATGCGGAACATTCTGCTTTGAGATTGAGTTTGAAATAGAGAAATCCATGCTAAACCGGGAAAAATCAAATTCCCCCTGCAGCGCATTGCTTATTACCGTTGTTCTACTTTCACTATCATTAGCATATCCTCTCCATTGATTCCCAATGAGTGCCAAAGAATTTTGTTGTACTGTCTGTTCCTCATCTAGATTACTTACGAAATTATTCAGTATAATCGAACCTTTAGCAAATTGATAGTCAAAAACTAAAGAACCTCCTACTCTCTGTCTATTTGTAACCCTATCAACTATGGTAACACTTGCTAGATCAATAGGAATAAAACCTTCTTCTAAAACATCTTGTTCATTCAACGCATATCCAGCACTTAACTCATCTGAACTTCTATTGAAGTTATCCAAAAAACCAGAAACCTGAACTCCTAATTTTTTATTAAAAAATCGATTACTAACAAAACCAGTTGCCCTGTAGTTGCCATAGGTATTTGCTAATGATCCATAACCATTTTGGAAAGAAAATTTACCTTGTACTCCATCAGCAGCTTTCCCAATCTTAAGATTTACTGTTCCACCAACTGCATCTGCATCCATATCCGCCGTCAAAGCTTTGGTCACTTCAATACCACTAAGGATGTTTGGTGCTATCATATTCAAATCCACACTACGATTATTACGATCTGTGGACTGCATTCGTACACCATTAACCATCGTTACATTATATTGTGGTGATATACCCCGAACTGCAACCTTCTGTCCTTCTCCACCACTTCTGATAAGAGACAAACCAGGTAGCCTTGATACTGATTCCGCAGCATTTACATCTGGAACATCTTGTATTCGATCTGCTGATACAACATTTTTAATTGTATTAGAATTTAGCTGCTGATTGATAGCCCCCATTTGTCCTGAAGCTTGGGCCGTTACAATAACCTCTGCACCTTCTACCGCAGCGTAGTCTAATTTAATATCTACTTCTGCTGTGCTACCTGCACCAACAGTAACTGATATAGATTGCTCTATGTAACCTATATAGGTAGTGATCAAATTATAATCTCCAGGTGGAACTTGAGGAATAATGTATTTACCATCATCATCTGTAGATGCTCCAAGACTTGTTCCTTCCAAATGAACATTCGCAAAGGGAAGTTTTTCGCCGGAAAGTTTATCAACTATTTTCCCTGAGATACTACCAGATCCTTGGGCATAAGTGGAGTGAATTCCTAAGAAACACACCATAAGTACCAAACATGAATTGAAAACGAATGATTTGGACATTAATATCTTGATTTTTGATTGATTTATATTTTTATTTCATATTAAAACCTAATACTTCGCTAAAATGAAAAAAACCAATTATATGTACTACATATTAAAAGCTAATACTAATTTAGCTATTATCAATGAAAAACCAAATCAAATTTCGAATAAGTTTTATTTTATATACATAAAATGTATCAAAGCTTTAATCTTATAGCATATCTTCGGCAAAGAAGCTAAATTAATTCAATTGTAGGTTACTAGTAAATTCTATCACGGTGAAGCTATAGTTATAAGGGTATAATTTAAAGTTACGGTAAGTAATGAATAGAGAACCAAGCAAAAACAGAATGGGAGAAATGGTAAGATAATTAAAGCAAAAAGGCACAACCCCAAGTGAAATAATGAATTTCAGAAAACTGTCTAAATTATATCAAAATGTGGTGTTAAGTGGTCTCTCATGTTGCGTCTTAAATCTGAAGCAGTCCCGTTTTCCAAGGTCTCAATCAAATCAAAATGGTTAATTTTCCCCTTAGTAGGAACTGTATCCAAAGTAGATTCCACCTCAATCATGTAATTAAAAATGGGTAATAATAATTTCTGGAATCTGGTTAAAGTAGAGTTTCCCGTCATGGAATATAGTTTTCCATGAAATTTTATTTCGTAAGCGGAGCGGACTTCCTGTGAAGATTTACATTTTGGGTCATTAGCTTCTCGAGTAGCGATATCTCTTAATTCCAGTAAATCTTTGGCTGTTTTTCGGGCAAATAGTAAATCTGCCATTCCAATTTCTAGTACTAAACGCAGTTCAAAGATATCCTTCATATTCTCCTGTCCTAATAAATTAGGATCCATGATTCTAGTCATCCCGCTTAAAAGGTCGGGTTCAGAGATAATCATCCCTTTCCTTTTTTTCGACTCCACCATACCTAGCATCCGTAATCGGCTTAGTGCCTCTCGCACGATATTTCGACTTACTCCTAATCGTGCGGCCAATTCCATTTCTTTTGGTAATTGGTCGCCTTTACTAAAATTATTAGTTTTTAAATAAGCAATTAGTTTTTGTTCGACTTGCTCCGCCAAAGAAACATTTTTTTTAGGGCCTAGATTTGCGTTTAAATTAGTCAAGAATATTGATTTTGATGGATGAAAAATTAATCACGTTATATATAAGTAAAAATTCCAATCTAAACAATTTATTCAAATATCCCGATTATATAGGCTGGCAATTTTTTTTTTAATACCTTACCATTCAAAAAAATATGTAGTACATATTTTTTTTTAAAAGATTGCACTTCTTTTTTTCGCTTTCGCTAAATTTTTCTGAAGTAATTCATATTTAGCGAATGCTGAAATAGAAATTTTAATTTGCCCCATACACGGGATAGCTTATGAAAAAATACAATGTCTTAAATTTTGACGCCATTGGAGATGGGGTTTCCGATGATGCAACTGCTATCCAAAAAACTATTGACGAGTGTCATAATAATGGAGGTGGAACAGTTTATTTCCCAGCAGGAAAAACTTTTTTAAGTGGCCCATTTAATCTAAAGTCAAACCTAACGCTCCTCGTAGAAAGAGGAGCCAAAATAATCGCAAATCCAGACGAGTCGGTTTATACCCAAAGTGCTTTTAGAGAAAATAAAGGAGAAGGAACCATATGGATTGGGGGCGAGCATTTAGAAAATATAGGTATCACAGGAGGAGGTATTATTGATGGTAACGGAATCGCTTTTATGGGAG
This sequence comes from uncultured Saprospiraceae bacterium, assembly GCA_964441245.1. GTDB lineage: Bacteria > Bacteroidota > Bacteroidia > Chitinophagales > Saprospiraceae > JALZUU01. Next base: position 9,049 of record CAYTVR010000171.1, read on the forward strand.
CAGAGGAAAAGGATGCCTACCTATTAAAGCCTTTTGATGTCATCGATCCAAGACCTCATTTGTTGACCTTAGTTGATGTGAAGAATATTAGCATTAATGATATCACATTTAAGAATGCGGCTTATTGGGGATTACATTTCATTGGTTGTGAAAATGTGTTAGTAAGTGATGTGTTTATTTTTAATAGTTTGAAAATTAGAAATGGGGATGGAATTGATATTGACCATTCTCAAAATGTCAATATCAGTAACTGTCATATCGAATCAGGGGATGATTGCATTTGTTTTAAAAATAGAAGAGAATATGCCGAGTACGGCCCTTGTGCAGATATAACGGTAACGGGGTGTACCCTTACTTCCACTTCTTGTGCCATTAAATTTGGTTCAGAAAATATGGACGACATCAAAAATGTTGTCATCAATAACTGTATCATCAAGAACAGTAATCGAGGAATAGGCATTCAGAATAGAGACGAAGGAACGGTCTCTAATGTCCTTTTTTCCAATATTCTTATAGAGTGTCGGCTTTTTTCAGATGTTTGGTGGGGGAAAGCAGAACCCATTTATGTTACTGCTTTTCCAAGAGCAAAAAAAGATGGGAAAGATGGGGACATTCGTTTCCCTCCTAATACCACAAAAGGGCATGTTGGAAAAGTTTCTAATATCACCTTTTCCAATATCAGATGTACTAGCGAGAACGGTATTTTCGTAGCTGCCGAAAATGCTTCCAAAATTGATAATATTCAGTTTAAAGATATTTCCATTCACTTGAATAAGATTACTCCTTACCAAGGAGGTTTATATGATTGTCGTCCATGTGAAGGGACGAACATAATCTTCGATGACACGGTAGGTTTCTACCTAATGGATGCGGCTAATATTTCTATCAAAAATTGTCAATTGACTTGGGGCAAAAATAAACCTACTTATTTTAAAACAGGGCTAAAGTTAATCAATTGCGATGCTATAGAAATTTTAGATTACGATTATCCAACAGATAGTCAAAAGTCAGAATTAAACGCTCCTCCTAATAAATTCAATTCATGATTTTTGGATTAACATATCTAGATATTATTGTCATGCTGTTGTATTTCGGTGTCATTATTTACATCGGAATTAGAGCGAGTTTCAAGGTAAAAAATCAAGAGGATTATTTATTAGGAGGTAGAAAATTTGGAAAATTGACTAGCACCTTCGCCAGCTTCGGTCAGGCCACTTCTGCTGACGGACCTGCAGGTGTAGCTACCACTACATTTAACAATGGAGCGGCAGGAATTTGGAGTTCGCTCTTAATGCTTTTTGTAACCCCACTTTTTTGGATCACTGCACCATGGCTAAGAAGGCTACGAATTCTCACTATGGGTGATTTTTACTTGGAGCGATATGGGTCTAAAAAAATGGCAGCCACTTATGCACTAATTGCGACTATTGGCATGATGGGTTTATTATCAGTTGGATACATGGCAGTTGCGAAAACAGCTACAGCGATGACTCCCAAACCTGCTAGCGCATTAACCGCAGAAGAACAGCAGGAACTACAACAATCCATCAGCTTAAAGCAACTAACATCTGTTGACTTACAGACCTTGACAAGCGATGAATTAGCAAAGTTGAAAATTCTGCAAAAGCTGAATCCCAAAAGTATTTTTTCGTATTTGAATGAGGGGTGGCTAATTTGGAGTATTTGCTTTTTGGTCTTGATTTATACTATTTTGGGTGGATTGGAAGCCGCCGTTTACACTGACTTATTACAAGGGGTTTTTATTATTATTTTATCCATTATTTTATTACCGTTTGCATGGTCAGCTATCAACGAATTATTCGGAGGGGAAGGGATGCTACAAGCCTTAACCCATTTACATACGCAACTGCCCGAAGATACTTTTGAAATTTTTGGTGCGCCTCAGACCATAGACTTTACGTGGTATTTTATTCTTACGGCTGCTTTGGTCTCGGGTATAACCGTGGTAACTCAACCCAATCAATTGGTTACTGCAGGGGCAGCAAAAGACGAATATTCTGCTAGAGTTGGCTTCGTAACGGGTACTTTTATGAAACGAGTCATCACCATTTTTTGGGGGATGTTGGGTTTGGCTGCCATTCTATTATACAGCGGCGAAATTAATAATCCTGATTTGACTTGGGGGCATGCTACTAGAGCCTTATTGGGCCCGCTAAATATGGGATTGATTGGGTTGATGTTGGCGAGTATGATGGCTGCTTTAATGTCCACTGCTGATTGTTTAATGTTGACGGTTTCTGGGTTGATTGTTAATAATTTATATAAACCGTTTTCAGAAAAAGCAACGGAAAAAGAACTCGTTTTTGTAGGTCGAGTAGCCGGAGCTTTTTTCTTGATAGGCGGTGCTATTATAACCACTCAGTTTGATGATATTTTACAGATTCTAAAATTTATTTGGGAATTTTTTGTCGTTTTTGCAGCTGCCTTTTGGTTGGGTTTAAAATGGCAGAAAGCTAATAGAAATGGCGCTTGGTGGAGTATTCTTGGTGCCTTTTCCCTCTTCTATTTCATACCGATTCTGGTTACCCTCTTATTTCCGCAACTGCGAGTAAGTGATAGATTATTAAAACAAACAAATCCACCCATGATGGAACGAGTTTATACGGCTCGGCAAATGGATGTAGTGGACCGAAATAAAAAAATAGCCAACTGGTCTTCTACAAATCAAGCAGGGCAAGCTCCTACTGCTTTAGTAATCGGTGACACTTTTACAAAATCCTACCAACTACCTCAAAAGTCTATTTTTTGGTCAAAGGGAATTAAAACTACTGATGACAAATCTTTAGAAGGGAGTGGTTATTTATATTTAGAATTGGTCCTTTTGGATGCAATAGGATTTGATTTAAGTAAAAACCCTTATGCACTAAACGAGACTATTCGATTGCTTATTCGCCTACTAATTCCATTTTTGTTATTGATAGGAGGCTCATTGATTTTCAAAATAAATCAAAAACAGTTGATTCAAGCTTTTTATACTAAAATGAGATTGCCCGTAAATGAATCGGGTAAGGAAGCAGACGCTGCAATGCTTTTAAAAGCTTCAGCTAATTTTGCAGAGACCAAATCCGTTTTAGTTTTTCCTAATTCCAACTGGGAATTCTATAAATGGAATCGACAAGATACGATTGGCTTTTTGTTAGCGTGGTGCATGGTTATTATGGTATTGATATTGCTTTATTTTGCGGTTAATCTAGGTGCTTAGAAAGTTTGTAAAATAACGTAATAAGATTTAAAAAATATTCTTAAATAATATCGGGTTCATTTCTTTTTTCGCTTTCGCTAAACTTTTTTCTTGTCGTTACATTTGGCGAAAGCCTAAAAAGCAAAATTAAAATGCAACCATAATATTTCTAAACTTCAAAATTATAAATCATGGATATCCAAAAAGAAAAAGTCTTTAGAAACTATGACCAAGGTGATATTATAGCAGCCGTAAAAGAGCATTACCGTAAGATGCGTAGTCGCCAAACCTTGGCCTATGTGCAGCGTATGAAATCTAAATATTTAACCTACGACAAGCCTATGGACCTATGGGATGCTTTAGGCGAATTAGATGCTCTGATTGATGTGAGTGACCCTGATTTAGATTTGCCAAATGTCCAGCATTTGATTCAATCAGCAGAGGCTATTCGAGAAGATAATCGCCCAGATTGGATGCAGTTAGTGGGATTGATTCACGACTTGGGGAAAATTATGTACCTCTGGGGTTCAGATGAAGACGGAACGAGTCAAGCAGAGCAATGGGGCATGGTTGGAGATGTTTTTATTGTCGGATGTGCTTTACCAGATTCTTGTGTTTATCCCGAATTCAATGCTTTGAATCCTGATATGCAAAATGAAACTTATAGTACTTCTTTGGGCATCTATGAAGAAAACTGTGGTATTGATAATACGCATTTAGCTTGGGGCCACGATGAATATTTATTCCAAGTATTAAAAAATCATCCAACCAACACACTTCCAGAAGAAGCAATGGTAATGGTTCGATATCATTCTTTTTATCCTTGGCATACGGGTAATAGCTATAGCGAAATTGTGAATGAGAAAGATGAACAATACAAAGAGTGGATTAAAGATTTTAATAAATATGACCTTTATACAAAGTGTGATAAAGTTTTTGATTTGGATGAAATCAAAAGTCACTATCAGCCTATTGCGGAAAAATATCTAGGTGATCAGGTGGTTTATTGGTAATAGTAGCTCGACTATTTAATAAACAATATTGTCTCAGCATATTAACTTTAAAAGGTCGATGAACTATAGATGATGCGATGCTTTTTGTTGAAAAGAGAGATGAACTTCATTTCTAATCAAATTGGTTTAAATGTCTATCTTTATTTTCTCCTACTCCACTAGGGGTAGGTTAAGGGATACGTTTAAAACAGTCGCATGAGGAAATCAGTATTTACAATTGCATTTACAATATTCGCGTTTTGGACAACGGCACAAAGCAACCACCAAAACCACGAAATATTCGCAGTCAATAAAGAAGCGCCTCATCCCCTACTCTTTCCTTTTAGCAATGAACAATCCGCCTTTCTAAATCAAAAAGAAAACTCCCCTTGGTTCAAATCTTTAAATGGATTTTGGAAATTTAATTGGGTCAAGAATCCAAATGATCGTCCAAAAGAATTCTATCAACCCACCTTCGATGATAGCAACTGGGAATATTTTCCAGTACCTGCCAATTGGGAAGTGCACGGCTATGGCTATCCGATTTACTTAGATGAAAAGTATCCGTTTACCACTACCTACCCCAACACACCAAAAGACTATAACCCTGTAGGCTCTTATCGGAAAACTTTTGAAATCTCAGACGACTGGAATGACCGTGAAATCTTTTTACACTTCGGCGCTGTGAAGTCAGCACTTTACGTTTGGGTAAATGGTCAAGAAGTAGGATTTTCTCAAGGGTCAAAAACACCAGCTGAGTTTAACATAACAAAACACTTACAAAAAGGTGAAAACACTTTAGCCATCCAAATATTTCGATGGAGCGATGCCAGTTACATTGAAAGTCAAGACATGTTGCGCCTATCTGGAATAGAACGAGAAGTGTATCTATATGCTACACCTAAAATTCATACTTGGGATCTTTTTGCCAAAACGGAACGAATGAAAAACGACCCGAACGATTGGCAATTGAGCGCAGATGTTTTGATAAAAAATCACACTTCCAATCTGGCCAATAATCACCAAGTGAATTTCCAAGTTTTTGATCCACAACAAAATTTAGTTATCGAAAAAAAACAAAGGATTGACCTACAAAACCCATCCACAAAACTCAATTTCAATTTTCCAAATTTGCTTTCAAAGCATCAAATAAAAAAATGGTCAGCCGAAACACCACACTTATATAACATTATAATTTCGCACCAAGACGAAAGTGGAAAAATAGTAGAAGTGCTTTCCAAAAAAATTGGTTTCCGAATTATAGAAATCAAAAACGGCCAACTACTCGTCAACGACCAGCCCATTTACATTCGTGGAGTGGACAGACATGAAACGCATCCACACACAGGCCATGTCATCTCTAAAGAGCTGATGATCAAAGACATACAACTCATGAAACAGAATAATATCAATGCGGTGCGAAGTGCCCACTATCCCAATCATCCAAATTGGTATGCGCTCTGTGATGAATATGGATTGTACGTGATTGATGAAGCCAATATAGAAAGCCATCCCTTAGCCAATTCAGAAACAACACAAATAGGAAATGAAATGAGTTGGCTGCCAGCTCATCTTGATCGAACCCAAAGAATGTTTCATCGAGATAAAAATCATCCTTCTATTATCATTTGGTCATTGGGCAATGAGGCAGGTCA
>CAYTVR010000172.1:0-14861 GCA_964441245.1 uncultured Saprospiraceae bacterium
TTGTAATGTAATCACCAAATTTATTTGGTTGATATTATTCTTCCAAATAAATTTGGTGAGCCAATAGCCAAAAAAAAAGGATCGAAGAAACGGCAATTACCGTACTTCAATCCTGATCTAAATTGGAATGAAACCTAACCTACAATATATCTTTCTTCGGAGGAAGTCTAAGTGGAGTGGATGTTACTCCACTCCCTTAGGATATTTACCCCCTGTTGAATTTACATTTATTAATGCTCAAAAATTAAATCCCTCATTTGGGTTTAACGAATTCTTTGAGCGGTATTTAAGGCCTAGCTAAGGCCGTTATATTTAATTTCTTTGTTAGAATATGATCTTCTTTTTCCATTGAAACGAAGTACTGTCCTTCCGCTAATTGCGGAACTTCTAATTCTAATTCATGCTTACCTTCCAAGAAGTATTGGATGCCAGAGATCAACTCTTGGCCCAATAAATCTGTGATTGCGATCCGCACCCCGATTTGATCGAGGGCGGTGCAATGCATCCTTACTTTCTGACTCCCGGGTCTTGAATGGACGTCAAAATGAAAGGGCCTTTCAGCATTGGGACGGCGCTGAGCCATGTTGCTATTTGTTGGTACGAATACCGCAGTTGCAACCTTCTGATCAGTTTGGGTTCGGGAAACTTTAAAAGTAGTTCGGTTTAAATGTTTGGAGATGGCCTCTTCAGCCAAAGGTGAATTTGTTTTTGAGTTTATTTTGTCATCGGGTGTCCAAGTCTTGCTTAATACAGATTGATTGATGTGCTGATGCATAGAAGGAGAAGCATTAAATCTGATGCCTACTTCATTGCTGACTACATATTTGAATGCAATCATATTAAAGCATATAGTTGGTATTATCGTAATGGCTAGGACTCCTAAAAAAGGAAGGGAGGCGAAGCGACTGTGTAAAGGTTCTGTTCTCATCTAACCGGATTCTTTTTATGATTCATGGTGTACTAAAGAAACTACTAATTAGTACTTAAAAGCGATATTACAAATATGAGTCTTATTTTAGCGTTAAACATCGCAGTAAACACCCATTTTAAAATTAGGGGTTTTCCCCTAGTGCACAATAATGCGTTTTACAAAATATGTTTCTCGATCTAGTATTCGTAGATGGTAAACACCTTCTTCAAGCCCGTCCAAATCCACTTGATAACTATTGGCATCTAGCTGAGTACAGCTAATTGGCCAAGCGATTTCTTTTCCTGCTGCATCTAATAGATCTATTTGTAAATCAGCGGTAAATGCCGTTTTTGGACTTGAAATCGTGTAATAGTTCTGTTGTTCATTCTGCAATACTTTGATTGCCTTTTCATAGAAATTGTTCTTCATCACGTAGTTATTGTATTTGAATACAAGTTGTACCCATTTCGATCAGAAAACATCAGGGAAAGCATGGAAATATCAATTAGGGGGAAACACTAGGTAATGGACCTGAAAGAAAAAATAGTAGCGATAAAAAAGATTATTTTTTTGTAAAAAAAGAATAGAAAAATAGATTTTATTGATTTGAATTATCAAAAATGGAAGGATTTAAAATCATCAAAACCTTGAAATTTGTAAAAATGGTACGACAGGTAATATTTGAAATTAGAACAATCGATTCTTTTTTTGATAAAACTACTCTTATTTTAATGTCGGATAATGACAAAAAGAGGAGTAGGAAATGAGTTGATTTCTCGTTTCATTTTTTATCTTTAAAGATAATCCTTAGCAAAAAATATAGCGAAAATTGAAAATTAAGTGAGGAAGCATGTAGTTTAAAAGATAAGGATCATAAAAAACGACCTACTCTGCCCGTTTTCATATAAAAGAATTTTAGCTTTAGTTTGGACTAGACATTTTTGTCTTTAGACGAAATCTAACTGTCTGTCTGTGTACTTTATTGATTGACCACATCCATAAGGACAGGTAGTTTCAGTACAACACCATAGGCCCACTATCGAAAAGTTCACAAAGGAATTTGCTTTCGCAAATCGAAGGAAACGAAGTGATCTAATCTGCCTAGGTGGTGAAAATGTACATAGTCCTTCTCTTGACATTTTACAAATTTAAATCATAGAAGAGTAAAAGACAACCAGAAGCTTTGAAACCACAACTGATCAATACAAAAAATAATAAATATGAAATCACTTAAAATTTATTACACATTTATTTTTGCGGTACTCACTCTTTTCGTTAATGCACAGGTACCTATCTTAAATTATTCAACCAATATCAATGGTCAAGTTCAATTAGAGATAGCAGCTTCTGCGGATAATTATTATGTTCTAAATATTAGACATAGCTCGACAGGACCTTTTGAATTAGCAACTTCTATGACCTTAGGTCAAAATGGAAATATATCGATCACCGAACCGCTAGAAGCTTATCCATTGGATCATTATGAAATTTTAGAATATCCAATTGTTACTCCAGCAGATACGGATGGTGATGGAATAGATGATATGACGGAATTTTTAGATCCACCAACTCAAGGTCCGTTGAATTATGCGCCTGCCATCGATTTTAATGATGGAACGATTACCATTGATAATTTGACAACTTATAAAGCATTGTCCGTTACTAACCCAGATATTCCTTGGGCTCCTTTTTTAAATGACCGTGAATTTTTGAAATTTGTCATCACAGATTTAAGTACCGATCAGCCTCAAGTTTATTTTGTAAATAGTGAGACGCATTATATTCATGCAGCATTTATGAATGAAGTAGGCTTGGATTATTTTGGTGCCGACGTATATAAAGGCGAGATTGTTTATTACCCAACAGTTGTTTCAAATAATGGAACTTTGGGAGTCTTTGGATTCAATTATAGTTTTGGTGACGGTAAACCTTTTGAAATTGTTCAGAGAACTCAAGAGTTACTTTCGCTCAACATGCCTTTTCTAAAAAATAACCTTTCCTTTTATGTCGGGGTAAATGCAGCAAGTAGTTATGCATCGCAGCAAGCCCAATTTGATGACTCTAGAGTGCCTATTCTTTTCGAAGAAGATATTTTTGCAGATATAGATTATTTAGCTTTACACGTAGCGGAAGGTTTTGGCTTTTTTAGATTGATGGAAGTAGATGAAACGCCGACGTCAAGAGATGTTGTTTTGTATGAATCATTACCGAATACGCTGCCCCGTGTTGGCGGCATCATGACTTCTTTTATTCAAACACCTTTATCGCATGTGAATTTAAGAGCGATTCAAGATGACTTGCCAAATGCTTTTATCCGCGATCCATTGGAAGTAGATTCTATCGCCAATCTGATTGGAAAATATGTTTATTATCGAGTAGACCAAGATGAATATTTTATTCGCGAAGCTTCCTTGGAAGAAGTCAATGAATGGTTTGATGACATTCGACCAGCAGAAGAACAGATTCCAGCGTTAAATTTATCTCGTACTGAAATTCTATCTTTAGATGACATCACTTTTGAAATGTCTGATGGCTTTGGCGCCAAATGTACGAATGTTGCGGTGATGAGAACTTTTGGTTTTCCGGAAGGAACCATACCTAAAGGTTTTGGAGTTCCTTTTTATTATTATCAAGAATTCATGAAATACAATGACTTCTTTGAACGGATAGAAGCAATGATTGCTAATCCTGATTTTCAAAATAATTTAGAATTTCGTATCGCCTTTTTAAAAGACCTAAGAAGAGATATCAAAGATGCTTCAATGCCTCAATGGATGCTAGATGATTTGCAAGAAATGCATGATGGTTTTCCGGAAGGAACCGCAGTGCGTTGTCGATCGAGCACAAATAATGAAGATTTACCCGGGTTTAGTGGGGCTGGTTTATATACATCTAAAACACAACATTTAGACGAAGGTCATATCTCAAAATCGATTAAACAAGTGTATGCGAGTATGTGGAATTTTAGAGCTTATGATGAAAGAGAATTTTATAGAGTTGATCACTATGCGGCATCTATGGGGGTACTATGTCATCCCAACTATAAGTTGGAAAAAGCGAATGGAGTAGGGGTAAGTATTGACCCTATTTACCAAACGGAAAATACTTTTTATTTGAATACACAAACCGGAGAGAACTTAGTGACTAATCCGGATACTTTTTCCATACCTGAAGAGATTTTACTAGATCGAATTTCTGTTACGGAAGATGATTACATTATCATTAGAAACTCCAACTTGGTAGAGGACAATGAAGTGATTATGACCGAGAATTACTTAGACGAAATGCGTGAATTTTTAACCACCATTCACGATGAATTTGCCATACTTTATAATGCAGTTGGCGCTGAAGGTTTTGCGATGGATATTGAATATAAAATAACGGTGGATGATCAACTCATTATAAAACAAGCTCGTCCGTGGGCTTCCTTTTGGGCTGACATAGCTACTTCGACTACCTCATTCAATGAGGTTGATTTGAAATATTTTCCGAATCCGGTTGGTGATTATTTGACGATCGAATGTGATTGTAAGGTGGAGAAAATAGTGGTGACTAACTTGCTGGGGCAAAACGTTTTAGAACAATCGGTGGATTTTAACGAATCGAATGTACAAGTTGTCACTCGAAAATTGCCAGTGGGTATGTATGTCATCAATGGAGTCGGAGCGAACGGCGGAAAACAATTTTCTAAGAAATTTTATAAGCGATAAGATGGATGAAATAATTTTATTATCAGCTTAAGGAATATGCGATTAATAAGTTGTAACAAAGGTGAGAATTTGTTTTTTCTTTAATCAAGGCAAAAGAAAACTCAAACTGTTATAAGTTATTATTTTCATGTTCCTAAACGGAGTAGTTCTTTATTGATCGATTCCATTAGTCGATTTTGAGCATCTATCATTTTGTTGAAAAGGATTCTTTTGCCGATCAATTTGCTATTGAGCTCAAGGCTAAAGATGACCTCTGTTTCTTCTGTGTTGATTTGATTCAGTTGGTAATTGATTTTTGCTTTTGTAAATGGAATACCACTGATCAAGTATTCAACTTTATTCTCCGATGATTTAACTTGAGCAGAATAAAAAATATTAATGGGAATCCAGGAATAAGGTCTTTCCTTGATTCGATATGCTTTACAATCGATTGATTCATTTTTGATTTTTGTAACGGACTGAATTAAAGGATGTAATTTTCCATAGTATACTAAGTCGGTTAGTATATTTTGAATGGTTTTTAAATTTCCTAAGATTTTATATTGTATTTCACGATTCATTTAAAGTATTCGTTTGGAAAACATTGTTTTTTGTTACTGAGCAAAAAATGACCTCTATCTTTACACCGGTACATTAATCATCGTCGTCGTACCTTGTTCTTTGACCGAATGAACACTATAATCGCCTTTGAGATAATTGACACGGGAAAGAATGTTTTCACTACCCATTCCTTTTTTCACTCCTTCCACATCGAAGCCAACACCATCATCTTCTACCATGATAATGAGTTCTCCATTTTCTCGAGTCAGTTGGATGAGGATTTCTTTTGCCTTGGCGTGTTTGAGTGAGTTATGAAAAAGCTCTTGTACTATTCTATAAACAGTAAGTGCAATCGTATTTTCTAGTTTTTTTTCCATGCCATAATATTGAAAATCTATATGTACTTGATCGGGATCATTGACTCGGTTGATTAAATCTTTGATTGCAGCTACTAGACCCATATTGACCAAAGAACTCGGTTGTAAATTTCTAGAAATATCACGGACTTCTTGACAAGCTTCGTCCAATAAATTATTGGCATTTTGGTATTGTTGAATTTTCTCAACACCTTTTAATTTTGATTCTAAAGAATTAAAATGAAGTTTTACCGTAGACAATAAACCACCCAAGCTGTCATGCAAATCTTTGGCAACACGTTCTCGTTCTGCTTCTTGACCAGCGATCATCGAATGCATACTTTCGATCTTGATATTGTTTTCAAGCTCTGTTATTTTTTGTCGATTGATTTCTTCTTTTTGTTTGACAATAACTTCTTTGGCGTGTATTTTTTGTTGGTAAAATCGAATAATCAAATAAAGTGCAGGTAGAAAAATTAGAAAAGCAGCAACAAAAGAATACAATAAACGGCGTTGATTTTCAGCGTTGTCTTCTGAGGATCTTTTTTCCATTTCTAATTCTTGTATGAGAATATCCTTTTGTTTGTTTTCATACTGTTTGCTCAATCGATTGGCGACTTCCAATTTATCTGCGTTTAAAATACTATCATTCAGAACGGAATATTTTTCTAAAAAACCATAAGCTATATCATGTTCTTCTTTGGCAGAATGTGATTCGGACAGATGTTTATAAATGCTTCGAAATCGTTCAGAAAATCGTGGAGGCGTGATCAATTGGCTGTCCTTAAAGTATTGAATCGCTAATTGATGCTTACCTTGTAACTGATAAATGATTCCCAAACGCAAAAGACTCATGCTGATGTAATTGAAGTTTTTAAGACCATAACTAAGATCAAGCGCCTGTTTAGCGGTTTCAATGGCCTCATCATATTGTTGTAAGTTTTGTTGGTTGATCGCTTTATCAATATTGAAAACGACTTCAAGTAAAGTATCTTTGACGACTTCATTGATTTCAAGACATTTACCTAAAAAGTCAGATTCTTCTTTATAATTTCCTTCCTTTCGGTGAATAGCAGAAATTTTAAGATAGGCCCGAGCCAACTCAGGAAGTGCCTTATTCTCTTTGTAATGTTCGATTGCATTTTCATAGAGTCTACTGGCTTCTTTCAAATTATCTAATCGGTTGTAATAATCACCTAGGGCCATTTTTACATGACTGAGTTTGAGAGGATTCCCCAAATCATTATAGAGGTCGATACTACGGGTATAGTTTTTAAAAGTATTTTCATGATCTGCCGTATGAAAATAATAATCTCCAAATTGTGCATAGACTTCAGCTAATCGCCAAATGTCCTTGTTGGTTTTGGCATCATCCAAAAATACTTGTAGTTGATCGTAGGAGTACAAAGTATCCGGCTGCAATTGGGCGAAGCTCGTTTTTGAAAATAAAAGAAAGAGGAAGGAAAGAATCTGACTGACCTTTTTGAAAGGAATAATGTTTAGGAATTTTGGAAGAAGATTACAGCTCATTTTGGATGATTTCATAGGAAACACTTCTAGTCATAATTTTGAATGTTTGAATAGTTAAATTTTGAATGAGCCTTTTATCACGGCATCCAAGTTCGAAGGTTAATTCAATTATTCAAAATTTAGTCATTCAAAATTGATCTAATCCAGTAAATTATTTTCGAGGGCAATACGAACCAAGCCTGCAGTATTTCTAGCATTGAGTTTTGCCAATAAATTGGAACGATGAGACTCTACGGTTTTCAAACTAATAAAGAGTTGATCTGCAATTTCTTGTGTAGTAAATTCTTTGATGATGAGTTGCAATACTTCTTTTTCTCTTCTAGATACTTTAGGAATGGAAACTTTTGCCTTGGCATCCTTTTGATTGTTTTTGACCAAACTTTTCATGATCGTTTGCGTGACCGCTTCACTAAAATAAGAAGTTCCCCCGTAGACGGTGCGAATGGCTTTGATCAATTCTATGCGTCCAGTATTTTTTAAAATATATCCTTGAGCGCCATTATTTAAAATTTCGGTAACGAAACTCTCTTCATTAAACATGGAAAGTGCCAATACTTTGATGTCAGGTTGAATGGTAAACAATTTTTTACAAACCTCAATTCCATTCATCTTGGGAAGATTGACATCGAGTAAGATTAAGTCTATCTTATTGCTTTTCAATAATTCAAAAACAGACTCTCCGTCATAACATCTGGCCACGACCTGTATGTCTTCCGCTTCCGCTAAAATGGAATCAATACCATCCACAAACATTTTATGGTCGTCGGCAATTAGGATATTTATCATATGTACTGTTCGTTCTTTTCGTCAAATTACAAAAAATATACGGAATCTCAAATCCAGTAGTTAAAACGTGGAAACACTTCTTTTTGTTTGGAAATAAGGAATTTGTTTGAAAAATAAGGAGCATTTTTAAGATCTATCTTATTCTGGTTTCGTTCGTTTATAAAATACAAAACCATTTTTTCGTTCAATTTCTTTTAGTTCTGGATAATCAGAAAGTCCATCTATTTTGTGAATTTTAGAAATGACATAAACATCTTTATCCACCGGACCTTTGAGACACCATTCTTGTTCATAACTCTCTTTATTCTCAACTTTCGGTTTTTGGGCATAGTATAATTGAGCGTAACTTTTGTAGCGCCAAGGTAAGATGTAGCAATCTTCGCCAACTTTACTTTTTACAAATTCAATAGCTGTATTTTGAGAATAGGATTCAATCCGATTGATAAAGAATACGAGAGTAATGGTAACGAAAAATGCAGTTCCTAAAAATAAACTTGTAAATGCTCGTTCGTATTTTTTCCTTTTTGCAAAAAACATTGTTGTAATCAAAACAAACCATAAGAAAAGTCCTGGAATATAAAATCCTAAACTCCAATCATGATTTACTTTTAAACTTTCACGTGCAAAAGGATCTTGAATATATTCAAAAATAAGTTCGGGATGTTGTGCCAAATATGGTGCTGCAAGGATAGCAATGATAAAAAGACTTCCAATCAACCATAGTCCTAATTTCATCCAACGATTAAATGGAATTCGTTTGGTGATGATCTCATAAATGGTAACCGAAGCTAAAAAAGTCAAAGGAAAATAACACATCGAAGAATAGTGAACGATCTTGGATTGCACAATCGAAAAAAGAATCAATACGACCCAAAATAATATTTTCATCCACAGCTTAAAATCTTGCTGATAATGATATTTGCTTGGCGGCATTTTGAAAAAAGATCGGATAGCAAAAATAGAGGCAGGGAAACAACCCAATAATAAAACCACAAAATGATACCCCACAAATCCTTTATGGCCAGCATCAGGGGTACTAAACAATCGAATTTGATATTCATTAAAAGTCGCGATAAACCAAGGACCGTTCTTCCATGTTTCTACGCCGTACCAACTTAAGGTCACTAGGGTCGTCGCAAAGGTGAAAAACAAAAATTGCGGAATGCTTACATACATTCTAAATCGTTGGAATACCCAATAAACAAAAAAGGTCAAACAACATATCAGATAGGCTACTTGTCCTTTTGTGAGAATCGCCATACCAACAATAAAACCAGCAATAAATAAATAAGTCCATTTGCTTTTGGTCAGAATAATGCCGCGTAAATCTTCTTTTTTCCAATAAAATAAAAAGAAAAAATAAAGCCCTAAGAATATGAAAAGATTGAAAAACGGATCGATGATGCCAGATTTAAAATAAAGATGAGGAAGTATCGTCCCCAAATAAACACCGGCCCAGATGACGCCAAATTGAGTATTGTGAATTTTTTTACCCATTCGGAAAAGAAGGACTAAACTAAGCATTCCGCAAATCGCATTGGGGAAACGAGCAGCATAATCGCCAATCCCAAATATTTTCATGGCAATGACTTGCGTCCAAAAAAAGAAAGGTGGTTTTTCCCAAAAGGGTTCGAAGTTGACAAAAATTCTGGAATACTCACCTGTGACAATCATTTCTCGACTGATCTCCGCAAAATTGATTTCGTCCCAATCAAAGAGATGTACTTCTCCTAAAAATGGAAGGAAAAACAAAGCGCCTAATAAAGCGAAAATTAATGAATAGGTCCAGCGATCTTGGGCCATTTTATAGTATGTTTTTTTGGTGTGTTTCTAGTATTAATGTGTTTGAGTGTTAAGGTCTTAGCGTCTGCTCGAATGGGAACACTCTGAGACTTTAATCTCTTAAGACTTTAAAACCATTTTATTTTCTTCTTCATCTCTGATAACAGATTTTACCATGTTGATGGTGGATAATTTTCCTGTGGAGAGCATACGTATAAAAGTACTTTTTTGCAAGTTTAATTCTTTAAAAATGGCCTTCACAGAAAAACCTTTTTGATGTAAATCACTTACCTTACCATAAAAGTCTTCGAAAAAATCTAATTTGTTTTGCAATCTTTTTTTTCCATTTTTCAATTGTGGATTATGATTACACAACAAAAGGTCGAAATCTAGCTGAAGCACTTTTTTAATCGACTCGATTTGTGTCGCCATACTCTCGTTTCTTAAGAAAAATCGAATGTAATCATTTACGAACAAATCTCCAGAAAATAACCATCCTTTATTTTTTTCATACAAAGCCAACATATCAATTGCATGACCTGGAATTGGTATCAATTCGAATTGATGTTGAGGCGTTTTGATCATTTGATCTTCCGCTATAATATTGAAGTTGGGATCTGATTTTCCCCAAATTAACCATTGAGCAAAACTAATTTTGGGTGGATTTTTCATGAGCTCTACGCACAAGCTAGAAGCATAAGTTGGACAATTAAAATGTTTTTGAAATGCTCCTATATTTCCAGAATGATCTTCGTGATGATGGGTAATGAAAATTTGTTCCACGCGAAATGGCGACAACGTTTGGACGATCTCCTTCCTCATATTACTATGCCCCGTGTCAATCAATAATCCATCAACAAAAAAAGTGTGTACAAATAATTTCGGTCTTCCAAAGGGCCAAGATCCAAATTTGAATCCTCGAATGCCGTCATGCTCGAAAGACGTTGTGAGTTTCATGTTTAATTAGTGTTAAGGTGTTCGAGTATTAAGGTATTAGAGTTCGTTCGAACGGGAATACTCGAACACTTTAATACATTAACACCAATCCCCTTTATTTTTTCCTACTAAACCAATTTAAAATTTTACTCACCATATCATCATTGATTCCCAAAAATCCTTTGACTACATTGTAAGCAGCAATTAATTTTTTATCTAGCCAAATCAAAATACTTCGCCATCCATCAGAGGGGCGTGCTCGATAGTTGGTCGCTCGTTTTTTAGGCATGACCTTTTCTTCCGTAAAATAATATAAGGCCAATGATTTTCGCGTTTGATTTTCAGGGCATTGAATAGGTTCGGGCAAACCATGATAAGAATCTTCATCGGTATTAAAGATGACACAGCGATTGAATAAAGGAGCAATTTTTTGCTCACATTTTGACATGTCGCGAGACCACAACTCCAAATGTCCGTTATAAGTTTCTTCCCAATTTTCATTGAAATAAATCAACAGGTTGACTCGTCGTCGCCAATTTCTTTTGTGTGGATGAACGGTAAAGTCAGCATGAATATTTAAAAAACCGCCTCGACTACTTTGATGCAATCCACCGCCCTCTAAATCAGGATCAGCGATCAAGTTTTCAATACCCGTGAGTTGACTTACTTTGGCTACAAATGCTGGACTATTCAATTCCTTGATTAAGGTTTGAATGAAGGGGGGGAGCAAATCCATTTTGTTGAGACCATGTTTTTTTTCATTGACATGTAAATAATGAATCCAGCCTTCGTCTTGAACTTTTGGGAAAACAGACATCGCCTTTTTAGCAGCCCAAGGCGCCAAAAATTGATCAATGACAATATAGGGATAAGGCAAAGCATGCTGATAGGTCGTTTGCTTAGCTTCTAAAGGCGGCTTTGTCCATTCTTTTAGGTTGATTAATTCACCTGTTTCCTCTTCTGAGGCGATCACGTCCTTCATAAATCACTTTTGTTCAACAAGTTTCTCATGTTAGGCTACAATAATTGTGCGTCTACAAAAGTAATTTTTCTTTATCGGAAAGAGGAAAGAGCGGACAAT
This sequence comes from uncultured Saprospiraceae bacterium, assembly GCA_964441245.1. Lineage (GTDB taxonomy): Bacteria > Bacteroidota > Bacteroidia > Chitinophagales > Saprospiraceae > JALZUU01. The sequence continues at coordinate 11,632 of CAYTVR010000172.1, forward strand.
TTTTTAAGAATTTGTCGGGATTTAGAAAAACGGATGTTTTTGGTGTTTGGAGAGGACTATAAAGTCGTAAAAAATTGTAAATCAATTGTTTGTGTTAGAGTTTTATTGATACCATTTTTGTAAAACAGACATAGCAGGTTTATTTTGGGGTGAAAAATGAATGGCTGGTGACTCGTTGGGGTGAGAAAACCATTCCCATAGAAAGCCTCCTGCTACCCAAGATTTGGACCAAAATGATTGGAAAAAGGCCTCGTATAAATTGATTTGACTTTGATAATTGGGTTGCGCATTTTGATATTCATGCGTCCAGGGTTGCTTACCGGCGTAGTCAACATTCTGATAACCAAATTCAGTAATGATAAGTTGTCGTTGATTTTTTTGACTGATTTTTTGCATTTTTTGGAGGATGGGTTGCCAATTTTTCAAGGTATTGTGGACTTGAGGTGTTGCAGAATCACTGATGGGGAAGTAGGCATTGACACCAATATAATCGAGTTCATTCCAAAAAGTAATTTGGTCATATTCGTCCCAGTTAGCAGAGTAGGTTATTGGACCTTTGTAAATAGTTTTGACTTTTTTAATGAGCTTTCGCCAAAATTGAGGACGGTGGACGGCTGATGCTCTCAACTCCGTTCCGATACAAAACAAGGCAACTTCCATCGAATCCGCAATGGTCGCCAAACGAAGAATATATTTTTCATAATTGTCTTCCCAAGTTTTCCAATCTTGTCGATTTCGTGCTTTAAAATTTCCTCGCCAATCTGCTCCATTCGTTTTATCCGAGCTGTAAATAATTGAAAATAATTGGCGTAATTTACTAGGTGGCGTTTCGATTTTCTCCAGAATAATGTGAGGTTTTAGCATGATGTTAAATCCCTCTTTTTTTGCTAAAGCAATCCCTTCAATCGTTCCAGGAATAGTCTGACTCCAAGAATCATGACTTTGATCATAAAGAAGTTTCAGCGTTTCTCGTTCTAAGGTAGCTTGTGGGATAAATGCCATCCAATTGGCTTGCGAGTTTTGGATGTTAGCCATCAAAGGTGGTGTAAAACTCGCTTGTTTTGGACCTGAAAAATTAAGTCCTTTTATCTTCTCCGTTGATTGCGCAAGGAGGGACATTTGCATAATGCAAAAAAATAAAAGAACCATATGGTTCCTATACATAGTTGATGGAGATGCGAAAATGGTTTTCATTAAAAAAAATTGAGTATTTGATGGCACAATATAACAAGGATTTACGAAGGTATATTCTACAAGTTTGATCCTTTTTATCCAGATTGTCTTTTTACTGACAAGTACGAAATAAAGATTCTAGATGAAACCTTTTTATTCGGATAAATTCGATTGGTGCCTTTCTAGTTCTGGGCTCCCAATTGTAGCTAAATTTGATATCGTTTTACAAATAAGAGAGACTAAGAACCCGCAGCCAAAAACTAATAACTAAAGTCATAATAAGTGAATTGAATAGATATATTTTTTACAAGCTTTATTCCCATAAGATTATTTTATCTTTGTCTTTTTGGGTTTTATAATTTTTATTTAATGATCAAAAAAACACCATCAACGTTTCATCATCAAGCAAAAAAAAGTGAATCAGACCTAGCGACTTTTGAATGCTCCCTGATGACTTATAATTTGTGGGGACTCCCTGTTTGGGTTCCGCGATCTGATCAGAAAAATCGATTTAGAAAATTGAGTCAAGTATTGGCGGATAGAGAGGAAAGTATTCTTTGTTTACAAGAGACTTTTAACAAAAAGTTGCGCAAACAATTGATTCCCCGTTTGACCAAAAAATTCCATGCTTTTAGTGATTATTCTATTAGTAAAAGGATTTACGGTTTAGTACCGATTGATCAAAAAGGAGGATTGATGACCTTATCGAAATATCCTATTTTGGAAGAGCAGTTTTTTGAATATCCGGTGAATAAAAAAATGCGATTCGAAGAACGTTTTGCCCGAAAGGGATTTATTTGGTCTAAGATTCAAACACCAGGTGGAGTCATTCATGTCCTTAACACGCACTTGTACGCGAGTGGTAATCCAGCTTCTGAAGCTCAAAGATTATTACAGATTCAATACCTCAAAAAAATGGTAGATTCAATTCCCGGATTTTACGAAGTGCCTGTGATGTTGTTAGGTGATATCAATATCTGTCATCCATATGTAAGTCAAAAATATCCACATCGACAAGCATCAGAAGTCTATGATTATCTCCTTTCGGAAATGGGATTTATTGATTCCATGCCTGAAATTTGTGATGACGATTGTACCATTCATTGTCATAAAAACAAGTATGTTTCGATCAACAACGATTTGCAAAAATTAGATTATTGTTTTTTACGAGTACCAGAAAATTATAATTATGAGATACTTCATCAAGCGCCGATTTTTGGTGGAGAAGAGGCCATGTCCGATCATATGGCTTGGGTCACTAAAGTAAAATGGAGTGTTTTAATTTAGAAATTAGCTTCAAGCAAAATAACCAAAAGGTGCTGAAAACTAGAAGCGAAAAACATGCAAAATTTCATTTAGACGATGAAGTTGTTTTAAAATGATGTTCAAAGTCGAAGATAAAGGCTTGTTAGTCAGGACGAAGCTCTTTTTAAGTTTCGTAGCCTTAGCTACGGGACGAGAAAAAGCTGAAGCACCTGGCGATCAATGCTTTGTCTGTAGACATGAAGCTCTATTTTAAAACAACTTCGATGCCTTGTTAACTCCTTTGTACCAATTCTTATAGTTAATAAAATACTGGTCTTAATCGTCAAGACTGTAAGTGGATAAAAAATCCCAAAGGATTTGATTTGGATGGCTTCCCTCAATATCACTACCGAACCATACGTGACCTCCATCTTTATCGCCCTCACTTTTTATGGTATATAGTACTACCGAAGTATTTTCATTTCCACCTGTATATTCATCACGCACCACATCGCCATCATTCAATTGTCTTGTCGTAAGGTTAGAACTTGGAATGTTGTTGTGGTTTAACCAAAAATTGATCACCTCTGGGATAGATTGATAGTGGTCATTGCCGTCGAACGGAAGTACGTCGTCTGCAATACCATGGAAATGAATGATTGATGTATGTTCAGTTGCATCACAGGTCCCTGAAAGCATGGTGCCGGACATGACCCCTATAGCCGCAATGAGATCAGCTCTGGTGCAAGCAAGTCCATAAGCCATCATACCTCCATTGGAATAGCCCGTAGCATATACTCGCGATAAATCAA